>NZ_JBSFTU010000005.1:0-198251 GCF_053591435.1 Streptomyces sp. NPDC003027 | reverse complement strand
GATCAGCCCCGCCGGAACGGTGACCATCTTCGGCGCCAACAGCGGCAACCCCATCACCTGGGTCCAGCTCGACTCGATCCAGACCATCTGGCGCTAGCCCGCATTACCTGGGACGTCATCGACCCCCGCCCCCTGAGGCGGCATCGTGGTGTCCACCGGAGCTCGGGCGGCGCACTCCGCCCGAGCTCCGGGGCCGCCACCAGCGCGAACGTCTCCCACGGAGGGTGATCCGTCATGTCCCAGGCCCTGCTCGCCGGTCTCTCCCGCACCACCCGCCCGCACTCCATGGTGCGCCGCTTCCTCGCCCTCGACGCCGTGGTCACCGGCGCCAACGGCCTCGCCTATGTCGCCGCCTCCCAGCCGCTGGGCGAGCTGCTCGGAGTCGGCCCGGCACTCCTGCTCGGACTCGGCATCTTCCTCACCGCGTTCGCCGCGGGCGTCGCCTGGCTGGCGAGCCGCCGGCAGCCCCCGGCCCTCGGCGTGAGACTCGTCGTCGACGCCAACATCCTCTGGGCCGTGCTCAGTGTCGTCGCCCTCTCGGCCTGGCTGGAGCCCACCACCGCGGGGCTGGTGTGGACCCCGCTGCAGGCCACCACCGTCGCCGGCTTCGCCGCACTCCAGTGGTCGGCCCTGCGGGCCGCGGCGTAGGGCGGCTACGGCGTCGGCAGCGACCGCAGATACGCGACCGTCTCCGGGTCGGCCGGGAGGAACGTCTCGATGGCCAGCTCGGCGACCGTCACGTCCATCGGCGTGTTGAACGTCGAGATCGACGACACGAACGACAGCACCCGCCCGTCGTGCTCGATCCGCATCGGCAGCGCGAAGTAGGGGTACGGCTCCGGGTCCTCCCGGTCCTCCGGGTCCCCGGACCCCTCCGGCAACGGGTACGCCGCCACCTCCTCGTACAGGGTGCGCAGCGCCTCCGAGCGGGCCAGGCCGATCTGCCGCTCCATCTGGTCCAGCAGATGCCCCCGCCACTCCCGCAGGTTCCGGATCCGCGGGGCGAGGCCCTCCGGGTGCAGCGTGATCCGCATCGCGTTCATCGGCGGGGTGAGCAGGTGCTCCGGAAGCCCGGCCATCAGCAGCCCGATGCCGTGATTGGCCGCCACCACCGTGTACGAGCCGTCCACCACGAGCGCCGGAAACGGGTCGTAGCCCGCGAGCAGCCGGCCGATCCCCTCTCGCAGCGACTCCAGACGCGGCCCGTCGAGCGCCGACTCCGTGAACCGGGGGGCGTAACCCGCCGCGAGCAGAAGCGCGTTGCGCTCCCGTACCGGCACCTCCAGATGGTCGGCGAGACGCAGGATCATCTCCTCGCTCGGCCGGGAGCGGCCCGTCTCGATGAACGAGATGTGCCGGGCCGAGGAATCCGCCCTCAGCGCGAGCTCCAACTGGCTCAGCCGCCGCTGCTCGCGCCAGCCCCGCAGAAGCGGCCCTACGCCCGTGTCGGTCGCGAGAGTTGTCATGGTCAGACGGTAACCCAGGTGTCGGCCCGGGTATCGAGTCCCCGGGACCGTATCGTCACCGTCAGCAACCCCGACCGGAGGGAGTACGGACATGCCCACAGAGCCGCTGTCGCAGAAGGAGATCGAGGACCGGCTGCGAGAGCTCCCCGGCTGGTCCCTGACGGACGACCGGATCACCCGCACCTACCGCCTCGGCGACCACTTCGCGGCCACCGCCATGGTCGTCCATGTGGCCCAGATCCAGCAGGAACTGGACCACCACTCCGACCTGACGCTCGGTTACAACACCGTCGCCGTCTCCGTGCAGACCCACTCCGCCGGGGGCGCGGTGACCGAGAAGGACTTCGAGCTGGCGGAGCGCGTACAGGCGATCGCCCCGACGCACGGGGCCGACTGACGGCCGTGGCGTCGGCCGTACGGGCGGACGTCGCCGTCGCTGGGCCACGGCGCCGGGCTTCCTCACCCGGAGTCGATCGCGGCCCCGGCGGTCCGGCGCCTCGGCCGACCCCGGCCCGCCGTGCGGCGCGGGGGCACTCCGGTCAGGCGCTGGCCACTTCCGCCAGCCCGTGCGAGCACCGGGGAACGGGGGTGAATTCTTTGCCGGAACGGCAATAATCCTCGCGCTTCCGGGCCGCTTCGCCGCACGCTGTCGTCATGAGCCGACACCCTCACCACCACCACGACAGCACCTCTCCGGACTGGGCCGAGATGGCGACGCTCCTGGAGCGCCAGGCCGAGGTCGAGAGCCCTCTCTACACCGAGGCGGCCCGCTGGCTCGGCACCCTCGTCCCGCCGGTCGGCGTCCGCCGGATCCTGGACGTCGGCAGCGGGCCGGGCGTCATCACCACGCTCCTCGCCGAGGCCTTCCCGGAGGCCGAGGCCGTCGCCGTTGACGGCACCCCGCAGCTCCTGGAGCGTGCGGCGGCCCGCGCCGAGTCCCGCCGGCTCGGCCACCGCGTCTCCACCCTGCTCGCCGAACTCCCCGATGACATCGACCGGTTGGGCGAGGCGGACCTCATCTGGGCCGGCAACTCCCTGCACCACATCGGCGACCAGCGGGCCGCGCTCGCCTCCTTCGCCGCGCGTCTGCGTCCCGGCGGCCTCATGGTCCTCGTCGAGGGCGGGCTGCCCGGCCGCCACCTCCCGTGGAACCAGGGCATCGGCCGCCCGGGCCTCGAGGCCCGGCTCGACGCGCTTAACGCCGAACGGTTCGGCCGGATGCGGGCGGAGGTGCCCGACTCCAAGGACGAGATCGACGACTGGCGCGCCCTCCTCACCGCCGCCGGCCTGACCCCGGCCGGCACCCGCACCTTCCTGGCCGACAGCCCCGCCCCCGTCTCCCCGTTCGTCCGGGAGCAGGTCCTCGCCCACTTCGAGCGTCAGCGCAGCGTCGGCGACCAGTTGGCGGCCGACGACCGGAAGGCCCTGGACCGGCTCCTCGACCCCTCCGAGCCGCTGTCCCTGCACCACCGCGACGACCTGTTCCGGCTCACCGCCCGCACGCTCCACACGGCCCGCAAGGGCTAGGGTCTTTCGTTGGGATCATGCCGGGCTCGCGGGGTCTGGCACCGCGCCTCGCCGCGTTGTCGTCGGTCGAAGAGGGTCTCTACCGGGTACGGAACGTGGCCGGCGGGCCGCTCCTCGAACCACTCACCGCGCGTACTCCTCGTCCCTCGTCCGGTGGAAGGCGCGCCGGTAGGCGGCCGGGGAGATGCCGACCAGGGCGCGCATGTGCTGACGCAGCGAATTGCCGCTGCCGAAGCCGGTCCGGTCCGCGATGTGGTCGACCGTCAGGTCGCTGGTCTCCAGCAACTGCTTCGCGAACTCGACCCGTTGGGCGGTCAGCCACTGTCCCGGCGTCGTCCCCGCCTCGTCGCGGAAGCGGCGGGTGAAGGTCCGTACGCTCATCCCGGCGTGCGCCGCGAGCTCGGCCAGGGTCAGCGGCCGGTCCAGGCGTTGCAGAGCCCAGGCGCGGGTCGGCGCGGTGGTGGCCGAGGACGGCCCGGGGACGGGCCGCTCGATGTACTGCGCCTGCCCCCCGTCCCGCCACGGCGGGACGACACAGCGCCGGGCGACCTGGTTGGCCGTGGCGCTGCCGTGGTCCCGCCGCACCAGGTGGAGGCAGAGGTCGACCCCGGCCGCCGCCCCGGCCGAGGTCAGTACGTCACCGTCGTCCACGAACAGGACGTTCTCGTCGAGCCGGACGCGCGGGAAGAGCGACCGGAAATGGGCGGCCTCGTTCCAGTGGGTGGTGGCGCGCCGGCCGTCGAGCAGGCCGGCGGCGGCGAGGGCGTACGCGCCCGTGCAGATGGAGACGGTCCGCGCACCGGGCCCGATCCGCTCGAGCGCCGACGTCAGCTCGGCGCCCAGCGAGCCGTCCTCCGCGCGCGTGCGCAGCTCGTGCGTCGGCGGAACGACGACGGTGCCGGCCTCCGCCAGGATCTCCGGGCCGTGCGCGGCGGCGATCGAGAAGCCGTCGGACGTGCGGACCGGGCCACCGTCGAGCGTGCAGACCCGCACGTCGTAGAGGGGTGAGCCGTCCTCGGTGAGGGCCGAGCCGAAGATCCGGGACGGAATCCCCAGCTCGAAGGGGATCACACCGTCCAGGGCGAGGACGGCGACCCGGTGAGGCGGCGGGAGGGAAAGCGGCATGGCCAGATTCTGTCACATCATGGCCTGCTGGCCAGTACGGGAGCCGCGCGATCTCCCCGAGGCTGGTACGTGCCGGGAACGCACCGGTACCCCTCGCACAGGAGCAACCCCCTGATGAACGACATGCCCACCGCCGCCCCGGCCACCATGCGCGCGATCACCGCCACCGAGTGGGGCGGTCCCGAGGTCCTCACCGAGACCCGCGTGGCCCGCCCCGAACCCGGCCCGACCGAGATCCTCGTCCGCGTCCACGCGGCCGGCCTCAATCCGGTCGACTGGAAGTCCCGGGCCACCGGAGGCTTCGGCATGTGGGACGAGACCCCGGTCCTGGGCTACGACGTCTCCGGCGTCGTCGAGGCCGTCGGACTCGGCGTCACCCTGTACGCGCCCGGTGACGAGGTCTTCGGCATGCCCGCGTTCCCGCGCCAGGCGGGCGGTTACGGCGAGTACGTCACCGGCCCGGCCCGCCACTTCGCCCGCAAACCCGCCGCCCTCTCCCACGTCGAGGCCGCGGCGCTGCCGCTGGCCGGGCTCACCGCCTGGCAGGCGCTGACCGAAACCGCCGCGCTCCGGGCCGGGCAGCGGGTCCTGGTCCACGCGGCGGCCGGCGGCGTCGGACACCTCGCCGTCCAGATCGCCAAGGCCCGCGGCGCGTACGTCATCGGTACGGCCAGTGCCGCCAAGCACGACTTCCTGCGCGCGCTGGGCGTCGACGAGCCGGTCGACCACACGACGACCGACTTCGCCGAGACCGTACAAAACGTGGACATCGTCCTCGACTGCTACGGCGGCGACTACGGCACCCGCTCGCTGCGGGTGCTCCGCGACGGCGGCACGCTGGTGACACTGCCGTCGCCCGACGCCGTTCCGCCGGCGACGGAGCGCGGCATCCGCACCGGCTTCACCCTCGTCGAGCCGGACTACGCGGGGCTGCTCGCCCTGGCGGAGCTGGTGGAGACGGGACGGCTGCGCCCCGAGGTCGCCACGGTGCTGCCGCTGGCGGAGGCGGCGAGGGCGCACCAGCTGGGGGAGTCGGGCCGTACGCGCGGGAAGATCGTCCTCACCGTCGTCTGAACGCGGCCCGCCCGCCGGAGTACGGGGTCGGCCGGCGCGGCGGAGCGGGTGCCGGCCGGCCGCAGCCGGGCCGGCACCCGCTCCGCACGCTGAGACGGCGCTCCGCCCGCTGAGACGGCGCTCCGCCCGCTGAGACGGCGCTCCGCCCGCTGAGACGGCGCTCCGCCCGCTGAGACGGCGCGGCTCAGGCGCCGAGGTTGAACTCGCCGGGGTTCGGGCCCAGGCGCCGGTCCTCGTCGAGGACGGCGATCGCGGCCATGTCCTCGTCGTCCAGGACAAAGCCGAACACGTCGATGTTCTCCCGGATACGGGACGGGGTCACCGACTTCGGAATGACCACGTTCCCGGTCTGCAGATGCCAGCGCAGCACCACCTGGGCCGGGGTGCGGCCGTGCTTCTGGGCGATCGCGACGATCGCCGGAACCTCCAGGAGGCCCTTGCCCTGCCCCAGCGGCGACCACGCCTCGGTCGCGATGCCGTGCGCGGCGTGCGCCGCGCGGGAGGCCCGCTGCTGCAGATGCGGGTGGAGCTCGATCTGGTTCACGGCGGGCACGACCGAGGTCTCCCCGATCAGCCGCTCCAGGTGCTCGGGGAGGAAGTTCGAGACCCCGATGGCCCGGGCGCGGCCGTCGGCCTGGATCTTCTCGAACGCCCTGTACGTGTCGACATAGGCGTCCTTGGCCGGCACCGGCCAGTGGATCAGGTACAGGTCGACGTAGTCGAGGCCCAGCTTGTCGAGCGAGGCGTCGAAGGCGCGCAGGGTCGAGTCGTAACCCTGCTCGGTGTTCCACAGCTTGGTGGTGACGAACAGTTCGTCGCGCGGGATTCCGGAACCGGCGACGGCCCGGCCGGTGCCCGTCTCGTTCTCGTAGATCGCGGCCGTGTCGATGGAGCGGTAGCCGGCCTCCAGGGCCGTGGTCACCGCCGTCGCCGCCTCGTCGTCCGGCACCTGCCAGACGCCGAAGCCGAGCTGGGGCATCTGCACGCCGTTGTTCAGGGTGAGGGAAGGGACCTTGTTGTCCGTGCTCACGTGCGGTCGATCCTTACGTCGTCGGGTGGTACTCCCAGGGTCAACGATCGGGGACCGGATCGCATTCCGCCGGACCGGTCGGATCGCGTTCCGTCGTAACCGGCCGACGCGTCGAGCCCGCGGGTACGCGGCAGGGCGGCGCGGTGGCGCCCGGTCAGCCGTACAGGGCCTCGACCTCCGCCGCGTACGCCTTCTCGATCGCCTTCCGCTTCAGCTTCAGCGACGGGGTGAGCAGACCGTGCTCCTCGCTGAACGGGTGCGCCAGGATCCGGAAGGTACGGATCGACTCCGCCTGCGAGACCAGGGTGTTGGCCGCCACCACCGCCCGCCGGATCTCCGTCTCCAGGCTCGGGTCCCGTACCATCTCGGCCGGTGGCAGCGGCATCCGCCCCTGCATCGCCAGCCAGTGCTCGACCGCCTCCTGATCCACCGTCACCAGCGCCGCGATGTAGGGCCGGTCGTTGCCCACCACGATGCACTGGGCGATCAGCGGATGCGCCCGCACCCGCTCCTCCAGACCGGCCGGCGAGACACTCTTGCCGTTCGACGTCACCAGGATCTCCTTCTTCCGCCCGGTGATCGTCAGATAGCCTTCCTCGTCGAGCGCACCCAGATCCCCCGTGGCCAGCCAGCCGTCGTTGAGCACCGCGGCGGTGGCCTCGGGATCGTTCAGGTACCCCGAGAAGATCTGGCCGCCGTGCAGCCATACCTCCCCGTCCTCCGCGATGTGCACCGTCGTCCCCGGGATGGGCTGGCCGACCGTGCCGTACTTCACCCGCCCGGGCGGGTTGGCGGTGGCCGCCGCCGAGGACTCCGTGAGGCCGTACCCCTCGAAGACCGTCACCCCCGCGCCCTCGAAGAACAGGCCCAGCCGGCGGTCCATCGCCGAACCGCCCGACATGGCGTGGCGGACCCGCCCGCCCATGGCCTCGCGGACCTTCCCGTACACGACCTTCTCGAAGAACTGGTGCCGCACCCGCAGCGCCGCCGAAGGCCCGGGACCGAGCCCGAACGCCTTGTGCTCCAGAGCCTCGGCGTACGCGACCGCCACCTCCACGGCCTTCTCGAAGGGGCCCGCCTTCCCGTCGCCCTCCGCCTTGCGACGGGCCGCCTGGAAGACCTTCTCGAAGACGTACGGGACCGCCAGGATGAACGTCGGCCGGAACGACGCCAGATCCGGCAGCAGCGCGGACGCCGTCAGGGCCGGCTGATGACCCAGCTTCACGCCCGTCCGCACCGCCGCGACCTCCACCATCCGCCCGAAGACGTGGGCGAGGGGCAGGAAGAGCAGCGTCGACGCCTCGTCACCCGGCTTGGAGTGGAACACCGGCTCCCAGCGGCCGACCAGCATGTCGGTCTCGAACATGAAGTGGGAGTGCGTGATCACACAGCCCTTGGGGCGGCCGGTGGTGCCCGAGGTGTAGATGATCGTCGCGATGGACTCCGGTGTCACCGCCCGCCGGTGCCGGTGCACCACGTCCTCGTCGATCCCCGCCCCCGCCTCGACCAGCTCCGCGACCGCGCCCCGGCCGGCGTCCAGCTGCCACAGCCGCTGGAGCCGCGGCAGCCGGTCGACCACCGACCCGATGGTCATCGCATGGTCCTCGTGCTCCACCACGCACGCCGTGACCTCGGCGTCGTGGAGCATCCAGGAGACCTGGTCGGCGGAGGACGTGGGGTAGATCGGCACGGGCTGCGCGCCCAGGGTCCACAGCGCGAAGTCGAAGAGCGTCCATTCGTAGCGGGTCCTGGCCATGATGGCGACCCGGTCGCCGAAGCGCACACCGTGCGCGATCAGCCCTTTGGCGAGGGCGAGCACCTCGTCCCGGAACTGCGCGGAGGTCACGTCCCGCCACTGCCCCCGCGCGTCCTTGCGGCCGAAGGCGACGTGGTCCGGAGTCTGCTGGGCGCGATCGAACAGGGCGTCCGCCAGGCCGCCGATCTGAGGCGCCGCCTCGATGGGCGGCACGGTGAACTCGCGCAAAGACTGCTCCTCGACCGCTCGTTGTCGCGCTCCGTACGGCGCGGGTGACGGTACCCCACCCGACAGGGCGAAGGCAGGGGGTTCACCAAGTCGGGACATTGGGCATACGCACAGGTCAGGCCGGGAAAGGGGAGCATGCGGCGGAGGTGTGCCGACCGTTACTGACTGACGGGTAAGCAGCCCGGCCGGGAATCTCCACGGAATCTGTACGGACCGATCACGGGCGCGCGGATCCGACCGACACGGGCACAAGCGGACCCGTGGGTTCCCCGATCTCCGAGGCGGGGAGCAGGATGGGGGGGCACGACCGCCGTCCGAGAGCAGTGGAGCACATGAGCAGCCGTACGACCCTTCTGCCGTCCTGGCTGCCGATCGACCCGTACATCCTGGCGCTCCTCGGCACGGTCGGCCTCGCCGCGCTGTGTCCGGCCCGGGGGACCGCGGCCGACGTCGCGAACGGCGCCTCCACGGCCGCCATCGCCCTGCTCTTCCTCCTCTACGGTGCCCGGCTATCCACCCGCGAGGCCCTCGAAGGGCTGCGGCACTGGCGGCTCCACCTCACCGTCCTGGCCTGCACCTTCCTGGCCTTCCCGCTTCTCGGCCTGGCCGCGAAGGGGCTCGTTCCGACGGTGCTCACGCCCTCGCTGTACAGCGGGTTCCTCTTCCTCTGCCTGGTGCCCTCCACCATCCAGTCCTCGATCGCGTTCACCTCGATCGCCCGCGGGAACGTGCCCGCCGCGATCTGCGCGGGCTCCTTCTCCTCCCTCGCCGGGATCGTGCTGACGCCGCTGCTCGCGGCCGCGCTGCTCGGCGGCGGCACGGGCGGCCTGACCGCCGACTCGCTCCTGAGGATCGTGCTCCAGCTGCTCGTGCCGTTCGTGGCCGGCCAGCTGCTGCGCCCCTGGCTGGGCGGGCTCCTGGTCCGCCACAAGACGGTGCTCGGCAGTGTCGACCGGGGCTCGATCCTGCTCGTCGTCTACACGGCCTTCAGCCTGGGCATGGTCGCCGGCATCTGGCACCAGGTCACCCCGGCGCGGCTCGCGCTGCTGCTCGCGGTGGAGGCCGTGCTGCTCGCGGTGATGCTGGCGCTGAGCTGGTACGGCGCGAAGCGGCTCGGCTTCGGACGCGAGGACCGGATCGCGATCCAGTTCGCCGGTTCGAAGAAGAGCCTGGCGGCCGGCCTTCCGATGGCGAGTGTGCTGTTCGGGGCGCAGGCGTCGCTCGCGGTGCTGCCGCTGATGCTCTTCCACCAGATGCAGCTGATCGTCTGCGCGGTCATCGCCAAGCGCCGCGCGCGGGACCCCGAGCCGCCCGCCGCCGGTCCGGATCGTGAGCCGTCCGTCGCCCCCTCGGGTGGCCGGATCACCACCAGGCCCCGCCCCTGATGATCAACGGGGCGGCTACCGTGCTCCCATGCCCGCACTCGATCCCGGCCGCACCGCGCTCGTCCTCGTCGACCTGATGGAACGCATCGTCGCGCTGCCCCTCGCCCCCCGCCCCGGAACCGACGTCGTCGCCGCCGCGACCCGGCTGGCCGCGACCTTCCGGGCCGCCGGCGCCCCCGTCGTCCACATCAGGGTGGAGCGCCCTCACGTCGGCACCCAGCCGCCCGGCAGTGACCTCGTCCCCGACCCCGTCCACGACGGGGACCCGGTCGTCGTCAAGCGCACCATCGGCGGATTCCAGGACACCGGACTCCACGCACTGCTCGCCGAGCGCTCCGTCACCACCCTGGTGTTCGGCGGCATCGCCACCAACCTCGGCGTCGAGTCCACCGCGCGCGCCGCCTGCGACCTCGGCTACGACCTCGTCTTCGCCGAGGACGCCATGACGGCCTTCACCGCCGACGAGCACCACGCCTCCGTCGCCCTCGACTTCCCCCGCCTCGGCACGGTCGCCCAGGCCGCCGAGATCACCCTGGACGGTCCCGAGTGAGCCGGGTGCCGATACGTTACGGCGCCCGCCCCTGCTCCCTGGTCGTCTGCCGGGGCTGCTGCTGCGGCGACGCCCGCAAGAACCCCGGCATCGACCACGCCGGCCAGCTCGCCCGGCTCCGCGCGGCCGCCGCGGCCTCCGGCGGCCGGCTGGCCGTCCGTACCAGCGACTGCCTCGGCCCGTGCGCGCAGGCCAACGTCGTCGTCGTCCAGCCCTCCACCGAGGGCCGCCGCCGGGGCGGCCGGGCCGCCTGGATCGGCTGGACCGCGGACGACGACTGCCTCGACGACATCCTCGCCTGGACGGCCGCGGGCGGCCCCGGCCTCGCCGAACCGCCCGCCACCCTCACCCTCCAGATGATCGACCCCCCGAAGAACCAGTGACCTGAGCCGGAGCCGGCCGGAAGCAGCGCGCGCGGCGCTGCCCGCCGGCCGGCGGGCCGGCCCGGGCGGTGGGGGGACCGGTCAGCCCCGGGAGGCCGCGGCCTCGTCGAGGGCGATCCGGTGCTCGCCCGCGTACACGTTCATGTCCGGGCCGCGCAGGAAGCCGACCAGCGTCAGACCGGTCTCCGCCGCCAGGTCCACGGCCAGCGAGGACGGCGCCGACACCGCCGCCAGGAGCGGAATGCCCGCCATCACCGCCTTCTGCGCCAGCTCGAACGAGGCCCGGCCCGAGACCAGCAGGATCGAGCGGCCCAGCGGCAGCCGGTCCTCGCGCAGCGCGCGGCCCACCAGCTTGTCCACCGCGTTGTGGCGGCCCACGTCCTCCCGCACGTCGAGCAGCTCGCCGTCCTCGGAGAACAGCGCCGCCGCGTGCAGGCCCCCCGTCCGGTCGAACACCCGCTGCGCGGCCCGCAGCCGGTCGGGGAGGCCGGAGAGGAGCTCGGGCGTGACCCGGACCGGGGGAGCGTCGGCGATCGGGAACCGCGCGGTGGTCCGTACCGCGTCCAGGCTCGCCTTGCCGCACAGCCCGCACGACGACGTCGTGTACACGTTGCGCTCCAGCGTGATGTCCGGGACGGGGACACCGGGCGCCAGCTGGACGTCCACCACGTTGTACGTGTTCGTGCCGTCGGCCCCGGCGCCCGCGCAGTACACGATGTTCCGTACGTCGCAGGCCGCGCCGAGGACTCCCTCGCTCACCAGGAACCCGGCCGCGAGCGCGAAGTCGTCACCCGGCGTCCGCATCGTGATGGCGAGCGGTCTGCCGTTCAGCCGGATCTCCAGCGGCTCCTCGGCCACCAGAGTGTCCGGGCGCTCGGTCACCGCCCCCGCGCGGATACGGACGACGCGCCGTCGTTCGGTGACCCGTCCCATGGTGACTACACCCGATTCTGTCTCTGGCGGCCTCGACGATCTCATTGTCCTGCACATGCGTGCGGGGCTGGGTCAGGTCGCACACCGTAGACCTCGCCGCCCCACGATCGGCCCCTGCCGGAGCCGCCCGCTCGCCCCGCGTTGTCACGGTCGCCCAACAGGTGCCGGTGTTTCTTGGTGGTTCACGTGCCCGGTTACCGATCAGTCGCTGGCGACACTGGGTGGTTCCTGCGTGAACCACGCGCCATCCGAACCCAAGGGGGTCCCGGGCATGACGGGCACTCGTATCGCCGCGCTCGGGCACTACCAGCCCGCCAAGGTGCTGACCAACGACGATCTGACCGCGCTGGTCGACACCAGCGACGCCTGGATCAGCAGCCGGGTCGGTATCCGGACCCGGCACATGGCGGGCCCGGACGAGCCGGTGGACGAGCTCGCCGCGCACGCGGCCGGCAAGGCGCTCGCCGGCGCCGGACTGGACCCCGCCGACATCGACCTCGTCCTGGTCGCCACCTCCACCGCGATCGACCGCTCCCCGAACATGGCGGCCCGCGTCGCCGCCCGGCTCGGCATGCCGTCGCCCGCCACCATGGACCTCAACGTGGTCTGCGCCGGCTTCACCCACGCCCTCGCCACCGCCGACCACGCGGTCCGCGCGGGAGCCGCCCGCCGGGCCCTGGTCGTGGGCGCCGACAAGATGACCGCGGTGGCGGACTGGACCGACCGCACCACCTGCGTCCTCGTCGGCGACGGCGCCGGCGCGGCCGTCGTCGAGGCGACGGCCGACGACGGGCGGGACCCGGGCATCGGGCCGGTCCTGTGGGGCTCGGTGCCGGAGATGGGCCACGCCGTCCGCATCGAGGGCACGCCGCCGCGCTTCGCCCAGGAGGGCCAGTCCGTCTACCGGTGGGCCACGCAGCGGCTCCCCGCCCTCGCCCGCCAGACGTGCGAGCGCTCGGGGATCACGCCCGAGGAGCTCGCGGGAGTGGTGCTGCACCAGGCCAACCTGCGGATCATCGAGCCCCTCGCCGCCAAGATCGGCGCGGTCAACGCGATCGTGGCCCGCGATGTCGTCGACTCCGGCAACACCTCGGCCGCCTCCATCCCCCTCGCCCTCTCGAAGCTGGTCGAGCGCGGCGAGCTGCCGTCGGGGGCGCCGGTGCTGCTGTTCGGCTTCGGCGGGAACCTGTCGTACGCCGGGCAGGTCGTCCGCGTTCCGTAGGGCGCAGGAACGGGTTCGACCGGCCTGTCGGCGGCGCGCGCGGGGTGCGAGAGCCGGTCGGCAGCGCGGCCGGCCCACCCTCACCGCTCGGCACCGCGCTCCCCGTTCGGCGGAGCCCGGTGGCGGGGGTCCGGGGGCCGACCTAGCTTCGATCGTGGCGAGGGTTGTCTCCCGCCGCCCGCGGAGCCGGTCCGCGTGCGTCCCTCGCGTGATCTGGAGGACCGTCATGCGCGCGATACGTGCCGCTCTCGCCGCCCTGCTGGCCGCCGGGGCCGTCTCGCTCGGCGCGTCCCCGGTGATCGCCGACGACGGCACCAGCACCAGCACCGATCCCGGTACCGGTCCCGGTACCGGTCCCGCCTCCGGCTCCGGTTCCGGCAAGGACATCACGTCGTTCGGTTTCTCCGTCTCTCCCTCGGCCGTCGCCCCCGGCGGCACGGTCACCCTGATGTCCGAGGGCTGCGAGGTGCCGTCCGTCACCGTCGAGTCCGGAGTCTTCGACACCGTCACCCTCCACGAAGGCGTTCCCGGCACCGCGACGGTCGACGCGGACGCCAAGGCCGGCGCGGAGTACGAGGTCACGTTCGACTGTGATGGCGAGCGGGGCACGGCTCCGCTCACCATCACCAAGGGACCCGGCGGCCACCACCCGGGCGACACCCCAGCCGCCACCCCCACCGGTCCGGGCGCGCACAAGGGGGTCAAGGCCGGCTTCGGCGGTGCCTCCGGCGAACTCGGCACGGCCGAGGTGGTCACGGGCACCGCGCTGATCGCGGGCGCTCTCGGTGGCGGTCTCCTTCTGCTGCGCCGCCCCAGCCGGGACGACCCCACCTGAACCGGACATCAGGGGTACGGAAACGGCCCCTCCGCCCCCGGGGTGACGAGGCCCGGGACGCGGAGGGGCACCACCGCACACGGAAGTCACGGCACACACGGAAGTCACGGCACACACGGCGGTCACGGAGCCGAGGGAGCCACGGGAAAGAGCGGTCGTGCACGGGTCGAACGGTACGAGCAGGCGCGGCGCGTGGGGCGTCGTGATCATCGTCCTGCTCGTCGGGGTGCATCTGGTGCGCGACGGAACGCGGGAGTGGCGCGCCGGCGGCCCCCCGCGCCCCTCCGCCGCGGCCGCCCCCGACCACGCCGGCCTCGCCGCCGGCCGAACCCCCCGGAACGACGCGCGGAACGCCACCGACGCCCCCCGTGCCCCTGGACCGTTGCCCGCCTCGCGCCCCGAACGCGTCCGCGTCCCCTCCATCCGCGTCGACGCGCCCCTCAAGGAGGTCGGCCTCGACTCCGAGGGCTGGATCGACACCCCGCCGGCGTACGAGAAGAACCTCGCCGGCTGGTTCGGCGGCGCCGTCACCCCGGGCGAGAAGGGCACCGCCGTCGTGGTCGGCCATGTCGACACCCCCGACGGGCGAGCCGTCTTCTTCCGCCTCGGCGCCCTGGACAAGGGGCAGCACGTCGAGATCGTCCGTGCGGACGGCAGGACCGCCGTCTTCTCCGTGTACGGCGTCGAGGTCGTCCCCAAGGACCGCTTCCCGGCCGAGCGGATCTACCGGAACACCTCGCGTCCGGAACTGCGCCTGATCACCTGCGGCGGCGCGTTCGCGCAGCGCACCGGCTACGAGGACAACATCGTCGTCTCCGCCCGCCTCGTCGACGTCCGCATCCCGGCATCGCGGCCGATCAGCCGCGGGTCCGCCACCCCACGGCGGTCCGTGGCCGTCCCGGCAGACGCCGGAACAAGCGTCGGCGGGCCGCACCCTCGGTGATCAGCCGATCCCCTGCCGGTCCGCCTCCAGAGCGAAATCGCGGTCGGCGGCCTCCGGCACCACCCGCTCCACCAGCCGCACCAGGAGCGCGCGGTGCCGGACCAGCGGTTCCCGCCGCTCCTCCGGAACCAGCGTCAGCAGATCGTCGAGGCCCGCCAGCATCCGCCGGGACACCTGCGGACTGCCGGCCGCACACCCCCGCAGCTCCGTGAACCCCAGATCCACCAGATCGGTCCACCCCGGCACGTCCCGCACCAGTCGGACCTTCCCCTTCCGGTCGCGATGGTGGACCGCGCCCAGCGGCCGGGCCGCGACCACGGCGAGCAGCTGCGTGATCCGGTCCAGACACTGCACCGCCGTCGTCGGGTCGTTCACGGCGGGGGACAGGGCGCGCAGCCCGATGTCCGCCAGCTGCCGCAGCCCGAAACCGACGTCCTGGTGGAACGTCCGCTCGATGCCGACGGAGACCGCCGACGCCAGCCGGTGAGGCACCCGGCCCTCCCCGTGGACGGCCAGCACGGGTGTGCCCGGCACCACGAAATCCCCGATCCTCGGCAGCAGCCGCAGCACGACCCCGTTGCGGGCGGCCGCCCGCACCAGCACCGCGACGTTCACATCCCGCACCACCCCGGCACGGCCCCGGTGCACGACGAACGCCGTCGCGGCCCCGAGCTCCCCGGCCCCACCCTCGTACCGCGGCTGCTTCGTCAGCACCCGGAACGACTCCGTCGCGATCAGGTCCACCACATGCCCCACCCGCATCAGCCGCAGCGTGGTGTTCACGTACGCCACGAAGAGCAGCAGGCTCAGCCCCACCATCGCCAGCGTCAGCAGCGACTGCACCAGCGGCACGGTCGACACGTACCGCGGATCGGCCACGCCGTCGTACGAGGTCAGCACGAGCAGCGACAGCAGGAACGTCGCCAGGAAGACCGAGAACGTCGCCTTGGTGATCCGGCTCCTGATGAAGATCCGCACCACCCGGGGACTGAACTGGCCGCTCGCCATCTGCACCGCGACCAGCGAGATCGAGAAGACGACACCGATGAACGTCATCATCGCGGAGCTGATCGTCGTCACGATCGTCTTGGCGTCCTTGACGATCCCGATCAGTTCGCCGACCTCGTCGTACGCACCCTCCTCCTGCAGCGTCGCGACGATCGCGGTGTCCAGCTCCGAGGCGGCGGCCCACAGCAGCAGCACGCTCGCCATCGCCACGACCGGCGCGAACCAGAAAGTGTCGCGCAGATGCTCACGCAGCGGAGACAGCATCCGCGGCCTGCGGTACTCGGAGAGGTGAGTCACCGGGGCAGGCTAGTCGGCCCCTCCCCTTCTCGCTACCTGACGTACACGCCCTGAAACGCTGCGTGACCGGAGGTCGCGCTGCCCGCCGGATCAAGGAACGCGAGGCCACCGCACGTCACTGACCACGGGAAACGCCGGTGAAAGGCACCTCGAACCCCTGGTAGAGTTGTCCATGTCGCCGCGGGGGAACACCCCGGAGCGGCAAGACACCTGGTCCGGGTGGCGGAATGGCAGACGCGCTAGCTTGAGGTGCTAGTGCCCTTTATCGGGCGTGGGGGTTCAAGTCCCCCCTCGGACACCACGCAGGAGTGCCGGTCGAGATCTCTCTCGACCGGCACTCTTCGTTTTCCACGACTCGAGTGCCACGTCCTGCCGTGAAGCGCTATGACCTGCGCGCCACCACCAGCCGGCAGCGCGGGCTGCCGTCCTCCCGGCGGCCCAGGGACTCCATCGGCAGCAGGTCCACCGCGAAGCCCGCCCGCTCCAGGTTCGCCCGGACGTCCGCGAGGCGGAAGGTGCGGTAGTACATGACGAACGGTGGCCGGCGCACCGCGTTCCGCACACGCATCACGGCGTCGAAGCCGAACAGGGTCCAGTACGGCAGGGAACCGACCCTGGGCGGGGCCGGGAGCGGGAAGGCCAGCGTGCCGCCCGGGCGGAGGGCGGCGTGGATCCGGGTGAAGAGCGGCAGCTGCTCCTCCGGCAGGAAGTGGCCGAAGGCGCCGAAGCTGACCGCCAGGTCGAAGGCCGCGTCGAAGGGGAGAGCCAGGGCGTCCGCGCGGACCAGAGTGGCCGTGGGGTGGGCGTGCCGCGCCCGCGCCAGCATGCCCGCGCTGAAGTCGGCGCCCGTGACCCGGCCCGTGCACACCTCCTCCAGGACGCGCAGGCCCGCGCCCGTACCGCAGCACACGTCGAGGCCCGCGCCGAACGGGCCCAGCGGGCGGAGAGTCTCGATCACCGCGTCCAGGAGGCGGTCAGAGGTGCGGAAAGGGGTCTCGTCGAACTTCGTCGCCAGCAGGTCGTAGCCGTGCTCCACCGAGGAGAGCGCCTGCACGGCCAGCTCACGGAGCGTCGGGCCCTGGGGGGTGAACATGTGCCGACACTACGCCGTCGCCCCGCCCGTCCTGTACGGGCCAGGACGGAGCGATGCCGGTCAGTTGGCAGACGAGCAGGTAGAGCGGGATCGGCGGAGTGTACGGGGACAGGCCGTCCGGGTGGTGGATCAGGCGGGGGTGGCGGTCGGGGATCTCGGCCCCGTGGGCGTAGCAGGCCGGCATCGGCCACCGGAGGTCCAGGTCGGAGCCGGCCGGGACCAGCCACCACCACCAGTCGGTGTCCGCGTAGACGCAGCCCTTCGCGGGCAGCCGGGACAGGACGCGGAATCCGTAGCGGGCCGGCACTCCCACCGCGTCGCAGCCCAGAGCGGTCGAGAAGCCCGCGGGAACGGCCAGACGCGTCGCGTCCGCGGCCGCCGCCCTGCGGGGCCGCGGCGTCAGCGGTGTCGCCATCGACCTCAGCACGGCTGCCCCGTGCCGTGGGCCAGTTCCGCCCAGACGATTCGGGCCGTCCCGTGGCCGGTGCTCTCCGCACCCCAGGCGCCGCACAGGGCGTCCACCAGGACCAGGCCCCGGCCGCGTTCCTCCTCGCCGCAGTCGCGTATCAGCGGATCGGCCGCGCCGCCCTCGTCCCGTACCGCTATGCGCAACTGCTCCTCCCCCTCGCGCAGTTCGCAGACGATGCGGCGGCTCGCGGTGTGCACGACGGCGTTGGTGACCAGCTCGGAGACGATGAGCGTGACCGTGTCGCGTATCTCCGGATCGCAGCCCCAGAGGATGAGGCGCTCCTCCGCCAGCCGGCGGGCGCGCGCCACCGACACGGTGCGGGCCGGGAGCTCGAAGGCGAACCGGCGAACGCCGGAGGTGTCGGTCCGTGGGTGCTGGGGCGTGACGCGAGGGCTCATGAGGTCTGAGGGGAGCGCGTTACCAGAAGCCACGACCGGTTCCTCACAACAGTGGGTAAGCAGTGCCGTGCGTCGCCCCCACCGTGGCGACGCGCGGCAGCAGCGCGTACTGGTTCACCGGAACACTCTGCTCCCGTAGCGGACACTTGGCAAGTGGCACTGTGAAAATTGCAGAGTGCTGTGTTCTCTCTGGCCCTCCTCATGGCACACTCGGTCCAAACAGCGCGTCGGGGAGGTCTGGGAGTGAGCGAGCCGCGGTCCGCCCCCACGGTGGGACAGGTCGTTCTCGGTAAGCGATTGCAGGACCTGCGCGAGCGGGCCGGCCTGAAGCGTGAGGAGTCCGCCAAGATCCTCCGGGTCGCCCCGGCCACCATCCGCCGGATGGAGACGGCCGAGGTCGCGCTGAAGATCCCGTACGTACAGCTCCTGTTGAAGGCGTACGGCATCACGGACTCCGAGGCGGAGGGGTTCATCGCCCTCGCCGAGGAGGCCAACCTGCCCGGCTGGTGGCAGCGGTTCCACGATGTGCTGCCCGGCTGGTTCTCCATGTACGTCAGCCTGGAGGGGGCCGCGAGCCTCATCCGGGCCTACGAACCGCAGTTCGTCCCCGGTCTGCTGCAGACCGAGGGATACGCCCGCGCCATCCTGCGCGGCGGGGCCGTCGGCGGCGGCGACGCCGAGGAGACCGAACGCCATGTAGCCCTGCGCATGGAGCGGCAGTCCCTGCTGACCAGGGACGACGCGCCGAAGTTCTGGGTGATCATGGATGAGACGGTGTTCCGCAGACCGGTGGGCGACGGGCCCCGAGTGATGCGCGACCAGCTCGACCGGCTGCTCGAAGCGTCCGAGCTGCCGAACGTCACCCTGCAGATCGCGGAGTTCGCGTCCGGCCACCACCCCGGCACCTACGGACCGTTCGTCCTCTTCCGCTTCGCCGTGCCGGAACTCCCGGACATGGTCTACAGCGAGTACCTGACCGGCGCCGTCTACCTCGACGCGCGCCCCGAGGTGTCCTCACACCTCGAGGTCATGGACCGCATGGCGGCCCAGGCCGCGACTGCGCAACGCACGAAGGAGATTCTCCGGAATCTCCGCAAGGAGCTGTGAATGGATCGCATATACAACGGCATGCCCGCCGCGGATCTCGGTGCCGAGGGCTGGCACAAGCCGTGGAGCGGCGGGAACGGGGGCAACTGCGTGGAGGCCATGAAACTGGCCGACGGCAGAGTCGCCGTGCGGCAGTCCGCAGACCCTGAGGGACCCGCGCTCATCTACACCCACGGGGAGATCGCCGCCTTCATCCAGGGCGCGAAATCCGGCCAAGCCGACTTTCTGCTCACCTGACCCCTTCCGTCACACCCTACCGTCGGGTAACTCTTGCTGCCCCGACCGCCGTTCCTCTCCGCCGACCAGGAGTGCCGATGACCCAGGACCCAGCAGCCGTACGGATCGACACCAGCAAGCCGCATCCGGCGCGGATGTACGACTGGTTCCTGGGCGGCAAGGACAACTACCCGGTCGACGAGGAGATGGCCAGGCAGCTCCTCACCGTCGACGCCCGCGGCCGTGACATGGCCCGCGTCAACAGGGCCTTCATGCACCGCGCCATCCGCTGGCTGGGTTCCAACGGCGTACGCCAGTACCTGGACATCGGCACCGGCATCCCGACCGAGCCCAACCTGCACCAGATCGCCCAGCAGGTCGCGCCCGAGTCGCGGATCGTCTACTGCGACAACGACCCGATCGTCCTCGCGCACGCGGCCGCCCTGCTGCGGTCCACTCCCGAAGGGGCCACCGAGTACATCCAGGCGGACGCCCGCGAGCCCGCGGCCATCCTGGAGCGGGCCGGAAAGGTCCTTGACTTCGACCAGCCCATCGCTCTGTCGATGCTCGCCCTGCTGCACTTCGTCGGGGACGAGGACGGGGCGTACGACCTGGTCGCCAAGATCGTCGAGAAGCTCGCGCCGGGCAGCTACCTCGTCCTCTCCCACGTCACCGGGGACTTCGACCCCGAGGGCGCGGCGAAGGCCGTCGGCATGTACAAGGCGCGGGGACTGACCCTGCGGCCGCGCTCGCGGGACGAACTGGCCGCGTTCTTCGACGGTATGGAGTTCGTCGAGCCGGGTGTGTCCCTCACCGCGGAGTGGCACCCCGAGCTGGGTGATCCCGTTCCGGTCCAGGGTGACGACCCGATTCCGGGCTGGGCCGCCGTCGCGCGCAAGCCCTGACCCGGAACGGAACCCCTCAGAGGGTCGCGTCGAGAAGAGCCCGCGGGCCGTCGCACCGCCCGCGGACCTCGCCGTCGTCTGCCGCCGGGCTCGTGCCGGCCGGCGCCGACTCCGGCGGTTCGGGTCAGCTCTCCGGCTTCACCAGGGTGACCAGGAACTTCTTCGCTGCCCCCACGTTCCCCGCCGCGTCGATCGTGCGGTACTCCACCGTGTGCGTGCCGTAGTCCGGCGTCGCGTCCTCCCACGGGACCGTCCGGCTCCTGCCGAGCTTGCCGTGGACGAGGCCGTCGATGACCGTGCCGCTCGGGGAGAAGCGGAAGGGCGCGTCGGCGTCCGTCGGCCAGCCGTAGTACGTGTACCAGCCGTCACCGTCCACCCGGAACTGGGACACCACGACTCCCGGCCGGTCGTCGCGGGCCGTCAGCCGCATCGTGAACTCGCCGTCGTAGACGTACTCGACGGGCCGGCCGGGGCGCGTGACCGTGCGCGACGGCGGGGACAGCTCGTACGACGCGGTCGCCGGACGGGCGTCCACCGTCCACCTCAACACCGCGTCCGAGCCCGGTATCCGGGCCGTCAGCGTGTGCGTACCGGGGGCGAGCCGCAGCGAACGCAGGTCCAGATCACGGTCGTTGCCCGGATTGGCGACCGGCCGCCCGTCGAGGCTCCACCGTACGGCGGGTGTGCCGTGCGCCGGATGGGTGGTGTCGGCGTGGACCACCGACCGCGCGCCGACCGGTGTCCCCGTCGGGGTGTGACCGGTGAAGGCCGCCTCGACATCGTCCCGGGGTGTGGTGAGCGCGGTGTCCACCGTCCAGCGGACGGTACGGGTGAGGGCGGCCGAACCGCGTACCGCCGGGTCCCGGACGAACGGCGTCGGATCGCTCACGGTCGCCGTCAGGGTGTGCCTGCCCGGGGAGAGGTCGAGCGACCGCAGGTCCACGGTCCGGGCGTTGCCGGTGCTCAGAGGGCGGTCGTCCAGCCGCCACCGGACGTCGAGCTCGCCCCCGACCGGATGCAGGGTGTCCACCCACACCGTCCGGTCCGCCCCGACGGGCGCCGCGTCGGGTGTGTGGCCCTGGATCAGGTCCACCTTCGCCGAGATCGCCTGGACCATCACCTCCCGTTCCACCTGGTCGAAGGCGTACCCGAGCGTCTTCATCAGCGAGTGCGCGCTCGGCCGCCAGACGCCCTTGGTGCTGTACATCCCGCCCTCGAACCGGCCGATGACACCGCCCGACTCGCTCTCCTCGCCGAGCCAGCGCCACCACTTGGCGCGCTGGTCCCGCATCTGCCGCTCGGTCAGAAGCGTGTGGTGCGCCGACGAGGGCTCCGGGCCGGAGTACGTACCGCCGGGGACGCCGCGTGCGTAGTAGTCGTACTCGTCCTGGAGCCTGCCGAGCGAGTGGCCGATCTCGTGCGGGGTGATGAGGGAGGAGAGCGCGTTCCCGCCGGACGCGGTGGCGTAACTGCCGCCCGCGCCGCCGTAGGTGTCGCTGTGGGCGAGCGCCACGATCTGCCGGTTGGCGCCGCTCGTTCCCGGCACGAGATCGGCCAGGGCGGCGGCCCGCCGGCTGTCGACGGTGAGCAGCCGCTGCACGCTGTCCGGGTTGCAGCCACCCCAGAAGCCCATGTTCAGCGGGGTGTCACGGGCCGGCGCGTCGAGGCCCGGGTCGCAGTCCACGCCCGAGTCGGGCGAAGGCACCTCCACCGCCCAGACGTTGATGTAGGAGCGGTAGGAGGCGAAGGGCTCGACGCTCCACAGGACGTTCAGGTGCTTGTCGACGTCGGCCCGGAATGCGCCCATCTCCTCCGCGGTGTAACCGTCGCCCATCACCACCAGGTTGAACCGCTTGTCGGCGGGTCCGGTGGTCTGGACGGGCACGACGGTGGCCGCCTCGGTGACGGGACCGGTCATGGCGCCCCGGGCGGGGGCCGGATCGGCGACGGCAGGGCCGGCCGCCACCGGACCGGCGGCCAGCAGGCAGGCCGTCCCCAATCCGGTGGCCACCCTGCGCAGACGTGTGCCAGGAAAGGTCATGGGGCGCGAGCGTATGCCGTGCCCCCAGTGGCGTAAAGGTGTTCGTCGGCCGTACAACTCACCGTCGCAGATAGGACAGTCCGGCATGCGCGTCGGTGTATCCGTCGAGCAGCCGGCGCGCCACCACGACGGAGTCGACCAGCGGATGGAGCGCGAACGCCTTGACCGCCGCCGCCCGTGAACCGCTCTCCGCCGCCGCGAGGACCTCGCGCTCCACCGCCTTGACCGCCGTCACCAGACCCACCGCGTGGTACGGCAGGGGCGCCACGGAGACCGGATGGGCGCCGGCCGCGTCCACGAAGCAGGGGACCTCGATGACCGCGTCCGTGTCGAGCACCGAAAGCGACGTGCGGTTGCGGACGTTGAGGATCAGCGTGGCGCGTTCGTTGCGCGCGATGGCCCGCATCAGGGCCAGCGCCACCTTCTCGTAGCCGCCCGACTCCAGATCGTCCTCGTCGCGCTCGCCGACGCCCGCCGCCTCCCGGTTGGCGGCCATGTAGGTCGCCTCGCGGTCGGCGAGGGTGCGCCGCCAGGTCGCCAGCGCCGGTGTGTCCGGCTTGCCCATCTCCTCGTAGAAGGCGGCCTGCTGGTCGCGCAGGTAGGCCCCGCGTGTCCGCTCGGCCTGCTGGTAGGCGCGGACGGCCTCGCGGTTGAAGTAGTAGTAGTGCAGGTACTCGTTGGGGATCGCGCCCAGCGAGCGCAGCCACGGCGCGCCGAAGAGCCTGCCCTCCTCGAAGGAGCCGAGGGCCTGCTCGTCCGCGAGCAGCCGCGGCAGCACGTCCCGGCCGCCGACGCGCAGACCCCGCAGCCATCCCAGGTGGTTGAGGCCGACGTAGTCGATCCACGCCTCGTCGGGGTCGGCGCCCAGCACCCGGGCGACCCGGCGGCCGAGCCCCACGGGGGAGTCGCAGATGCCGATCACCCGGTCGCCGAGGACCCGGGACATCGCCTCGGTGACCAGACCGGCCGGGTTGGTGAAGTTGATGACCCAGGCGTCCGGGGCCAGTTCGGCGATCCGTCGCGCGATGTGCGTCGCGACCGGCACCGTCCGCAGCCCGTACGCGATCCCGCCCGCCCCGACCGTCTCCTGGCCCAGCACCCCTTCGGCGAGCGCGATCCGCTCGTCGGCCGCCCGCCCCTCAAGACCCCCGACCCGGATCGCCGAGAAGACGAAGTCGGCCCCGCGCAGCGCCTCGTCGAGATCCGAGGTCGCCGCCACCTCGGGGGCGTCCGGCACCCCGGCCCCCTGCTCGGCGAGCACACGGGCGACGGCCGAGAGCCGCCCGCCGTCCACGTCGTACAAGGTCACCTGGGTGACCCGGCCCTCGGCATGATCCCCGAGCAGGGCACCGTACACGAGCGGCACCCGGAATCCGCCGCCTCCGAGAATCGTCAGTTTCATGGTCGTACGCTACTCGGATGCATGTACTGAGCAGCAGGATTCTGCTCCGGCCGGCCGATCCCGAGCGGTCCCGGCGCTTCTACGGCGAGACGCTCGGGCTCGCGGTGTACCGCGAGTTCGGCACCGGACCGGAGCGCGGGACGGTCTACTTCCTGGGCGGCGGGTTCCTGGAGGTGTCCGGCCGGGCCGCCGCCGCGGCGGCCCCGCCGGAGCTGCGGCTCTGGATGCAGGTGGCCGATGTGCGGGCGGTGCGCGAGGAGCTGCGGGGCAGGGACGTGGAGGTCCTCCGCGAGCCGGTCACCGAGCCCTGGGGGCTGGTCGAGATGTGGATCGCGGACCCCGACGGAGTCGAGATCGCCGTCGTCGAGGTGCCCGAGGGGCATCCGCTGCGCTACCGGCCCTGAGCCGGGAGGCCAGGGCCGGGCCGCGGTTCCTCAGCCGACGTCGAGCGCGTTGCGCAGGCCCAGGCGGTAGCGCACCCGGTCGTGTCGCTTGAGCCCCTCCAGCTCCGGGGCGCGGAAGAGCGGTGTGACCGTGCAGCGGGCGGCGGAGGAGTGCGTACGGTCGAGCAGGGCGTTGACGGCCTGACGGGCGGAGGCGTTGGCGCCCTCCATGGTGGCCAGGTCGATGTCGACGGCCACGTAGTCGCCGGCCAGATAGAAGTTCGGGATCCTCGTGGCGGCCTGCGGGCGGTTGTGGAAGGTGCCGACCGGGTGGATGAGGAGCTGGTCGTCGTTGGTCGGGTTCGGGGTGCCGAGGCCGTCCACCCCCGGGTCGAGGAACCAGGAGTGCAAGGCGCCGTCCTTCAGGACCGTACGGCCGGTGTCGTTGAACGCGGCCTTCAGCTGCGCCCACACCTCCCGGGCGACCTCCGTGCGGGTGCACTGCTTGGCGGTCCTGCCGTAGAGGACACCGGGCCGGTCCCACTCGGAGATGTCCACCGAGAGGCAGTCGACGACCGCCCCGTCGCCGTAGTCGGCCGGGAAGTCGCGCGACGGCCAGTGGCCCGCTTGCTGGATGCAGGTCAGGGACCAGGGCGAGTCGATGAGGTTGGCGTGCCCGGAGAGCAGCGGAGCGCGCTCGGTCAGATAGAACTGAATGCCCGTCATCCAGTCGGTCTCCAGCCGGTCGCACCGCGCCAGCTGCGGATCCGCCGCCCGCAGCGCGGCGCCCCAGGTCCGCCGGGCGTGCTCCACCGGCATCGCGGAGATGTAGTGGTCGGCGGTCACCGACCGGCGTTCCCCCCGCGGGTCCTCGACCACCGCGGCGCCGATCCGGCCCGATCCCGGGTCGTAGGCCATCTCGCGTACGGTCCAGCCGACGCGGAACTCCACGCCCAGGCCGGCCAGATGGGCGACCCACGGGTCGATCCACGCCTCGTTGGTGGGCAGGTCGAGGATCCGGTCCAGGGGCCCGTCGGCGCCGCGCCCCAGGGCGTTGAAGGCGAAGGCCTCCAGGAGCGTGGCGACCGTGCGGGTGCTGGCCTCCTCCGCCTTGGTCGCCACGATGTTGCGGGTGAGGCCGACGGCCAGGATGCGCTGGTAGTCGTAGCTCATCCGCTCGGCCCGCAGGAAGTCCCACCAGGGGGTCCGCTCCCATGTCTCGTCGCGGCGCTCGTCACAGCTGGTGAGGAAGACGAGGAAGCGGTTGACGAAGTACGCGCTCTCGTGGAGCGGGATGGACGTCGCGGTCTCCATGAAGGCGGTCAGAGCGCGGCGGATCTCGTCGAGCGTGAGCTCGGCGGGCCGGTGGCCCGGCCAGGGCAGGGGGATGCGCAGGTCCTCGCGGCCGGTGCGGGCGAACGCCATCTCGGCCGGGGCGACGAGGTTGTCCCAGACGCCGTTGGGGTTCCCGGGGAAGGGAATGCGCCGCATCGTGTCAGGGAGGTTGTGGTAGATGCCGGGGATGAAGCGGAAGCCGTGCTCGGCGGGGAGCGGCCGCCGCCCCCCGCGTGCGCTGCCGGGCACGTCCATGGAGCGGGCCTTGCCGCCCAGCGCCCGGCGTTCGTAGACGGTGACGCGGAAGCCGCGTTCGGCCAGTTCATGGGCGGCGGTGAGGCCCGCGACCCCGCCGCCGAGGACGGCGACGGACGAGGGCGACGCCTCCCCGGTCGTGGCCCGCGCCTCGGCCGCCGTCGGTACGGCTCCGAGGGCGACCGCCCCCGTGACGGCGGCGGCGCCCGCCACGAAGGTCCGACGTGAACTCGACGCACGCTCCATGCCCCAACCCCTTTACCGGTGGTAACCCTTGCGTCCGGCGCAGGAGCATACGGGCGCCCGACCGCACCCGGAAGCACCGTGCGCGCCCCTTCCCGCACATGGCGAGATCCCGCCCACGGTGCCCGGGACACAATGGCCCCATGTCCCGACGCAACACCCGCCCCAAGAAGCCCGCCGCGCCGTCCCTGACCGGGGACTCGCCCTGCCCCTGCGGCCTCGCCGCCCCCTACGGCCACTGCTGCGGGCGCTTCCACGCCGGCACCGCCGCGGCCCCCACCGCCGAACTCCTCATGCGCTCGCGCTACAGCGCCTTCGTCGCCCGCGACGAGGCGTATCTGCTGCGTACCTGGGCGCCGGCGACCCGGCCGGGTGAGGTGGACTTCGATCCGTCGATGCGCTGGACGGGTCTGGAGATCCGGGACACGACGGACGGCACCGCCTTCCACCAGGCCGGGACCGTGACCTTCGTCGCCCGCTACACCCGGGGCGGCACCCCCGGCTCCCTCCACGAGCGCAGCCGCTTCGCCCGCCACGAGGGCGCGTGGGTCTACGTCGACGGGGATTTCGTCGACGCGGACTGACCGGACACGCCGAGCGGGCCGGCCCGGACGCGGCCCGCGACATCGACGAGCCAGGGCGCCCGGCCGCTACCGGTCACCCACGCCCGGGTCGTCCGGTCGCCGGGCCGTCACCACGGCCCCCGGCGTCCGGTCACATCGGGCGGACCGGCAGCAGCGGGTGGTGCTTCGCCAGGATCTTGTTGGCACGGGCCAGCGTGGCCAGGGCGTGCTCGCGGTCCGCGCGGTCCTCCGCGCACAGCGGCCCGCGGAACCGGTACACCTCACGCGCCGCGCTGTCGGCGTCGACTTCCGCCTGCAGGACGTGCAGCGGCAGGCAGGAACCGATCAGCGCGGCCACGCGGTCGGGGATCGGGACGGGAACGAGGCGCGAGGGCGAGGTGATCACGGGTCAGTCCTTGTGGTCCGTTGCGGAGGCGGGTCTCCTTACATACGTACCGGATGAGGATGCGGTTTCGCCGACGGGGATGTCTCCACGGTGCAACGGTGCCGGGGCCGTTCGGCGCCGCGTGCGGAGCGGTCGGTCCCCCACCGCCCGTCGGGCCGACGGCGGGCGCGGGGCGTTCCCGCAGGTGCGTGGCGCGCGGACCGATCTTCACGGCGAACCGGTGATCCGGATCGCTCGCCCGTCCACCGAACGAGTAGTCGAGATTCCGCTTCCGGCGGCGGGTGGACGGCCGTGGAATGTGAAGCATCTCACCCCTCCGCGCGGCTGTTCGGCGGGTGGGGAGGCGCCCGGACGCCCCCGGGCGCTCACGTAGCATGCTGGCGAACGAGAAGGTCGAGGACGCGCGGTCGCAGCAGGCCGCGCTCCGCGTCCGGCAGGGGGGCTGTCCGGGTCTGGCTCGTACGCGGGCCCGGCACAGGAGTTCGAGAGCGGAGCCGGAGCCGGCCTTCGACGAGGCCGCCCACCGCCGGATCCCGGAGCAGCGGGCGTCCGCCGGGAAGGGAAGCTGAGGAACCCGCATGGAGCCAGCAGCGCAGTCGCGCTGGGCACGCCTCCTGGTCGAGGCGGCGGCGGTCGTCGTCGTCGGCGCCGTCCTCGTGCATCTGGGGATGGTCTTCTTCCACGTGGCGCCCGAGAACGCGGTGAGCAAGCAGTACGCCCGGACGATCCACGGCTATGTGGGACCGGAGCTGTCCCAGAGCTGGCGGGTGTTCGCACCGGACCCGGGGGACCGCAACACGCGCATCCTGGCCCGCGCGCGGACCGGCTCCGCGGAGGGCGCCGCACGCACCACCCCATGGGTCGACCTCACCGCGCTCGACCTCGCCGAGCTGCGCGGCAGTCTCCTGCCCAGCGTGACCATGGACCAGATCCGGCAGGGCTGGCGGGACTACAGCCGCCACCACGACGCCGCCGGCCGTCCGATCGGAGACGAGGGCCTCCTCTACGAGCGCTTCCTCAAGCGTCTCGCCCTCGGGCCGCTGAGCCGGCACACCGGGGGCGCCGTACCCGACCACATCCAGTTCCGCACCGTCACCACCACCGTCACGCCGCCCCGCTGGGCGGCCAAGCCCGTCCCCACCGCCCCGACGAGCCAGGTCCACCCCTGGCTCCGGGTGACCCGCGAAGACATCACGGGAGAGGCGGGCGCACGATGAGCGACACCACCGCACGGCGCTGGTACGAGCGGGCCGCCGCCACCTCGTACGCGCCTTATCAGACCGCCGTCCTGCGCATCGGCCTCGCGGCCGTCTGGCTCGTCTACCTGCTGCGGCACTGGCCCGACCGGGCCGCGATATACGGCCCCGACGCCGCCTGGAGCCGCGCCATGGCCGAGCGCGGCGTCCCGCCCGAGAAGGGCTTCTCGGCCCTGCTGTGGTGGGACGGCCAGGCGTACTTCGAGGTGTTCTACCTCCTCGCCGTCGCCGCGGCCGTCGCTCTCCTCCTCGGCTGGCGCACCCGTGCGAGCTCCGTCGTCTTCGTGCTCTGCATGCTGTCCTTCCAGCACCGCAACGACTACGTCACCACCGCCGGGGACCGGCTGCTGCACATCCTCGCGCTCTACCTGCTCTTCACCCGCTGCGCCCAGGTCTGGTCGCTGGACGCGCGCCGCGCGGCGCGCGGCGGGGCCGGAGACCGCGACACGCCGGGGGTCCTGCTCTGGGCGCTGCTCGGCGCCCTGTTCGCCCCGCTCGCTCTCGCCGGACTGCTCTCGGCGGGCTGGATCGCGCTCCTCGCCGGGCTCTGGGCCGCCCAGGGCCTCTGGTGGTGGGCCGGCCGCGCACGGGGCGGGGACGGTGCCGCGCGCGAGGTCTGCGACCGCATCGCCCATCTGGTGCACAACGGCGCCCTGTTCGTCATCGGGGCGCAGATCTGCCTCGTGTACGCCAGCGCCGGCTGGTACAAGATCCAGGGAACCACCTGGCAGAACGGCTCCGCCGTCTACTACGCCACGCATCTGGAGTTCCTGACGCCCTGGCCGGCCCTGAGCCACGCGCTGAGCGGCAACGCGCTCCTCTCGCTGGTGATGACCTACGGAACCGTCGCCATCCAGGTCGCGTTCCCGTTCGCCCTCATGCGGCGCAAGGTGAAGAACGTCCTGCTCGTGCTGATGATCGGCGAGCACATCGGCATCTGGGTGCTGATGGGACTGCCGTACTTCTCGATGGTGATGATCGCCGCCGACGCGGTGTTCGCCCCCACCGTCCTGCTGCTCTGGCTGGACCGGCGCTGCGGAGCCCTGTGGGGCCGCGTGCGGCCGGGCCGCAAGCCCGAGGCGCGGCCCGCGATCCCGGACCGGACCGGCGCGCCCGCCTCCGTCCCGTAGGGAAGCATCGAGGCGCCCTACGGCTGAACCGGTGCGAACACCTCGGAGAGGTCGTACGAGACCGGCTCCTCCAGCTGCGCGTACCCGCAGGACTCCGGCGTACGGTCAGGGCGCCACCGCTTGAACTGCGCCGTGTGGCGGAACCGGTCGCCCTCCATGTGGTCGTAGCCGACCTCGCAGACCAGCTCCGGCCGCAGCGCTACCCAGGACAGGTCCTTCTTCCCCGACCAGCGGCTCGGCGCCCCCGGGAGCCGCGCCCCGGCGTGCGCGGACTCCTCCGGCCACCTCGCCCACGGGTGGCCGTCGGGCGGGTCCATCCGCAGCGGTTCCAGCTCCGCGACCAGCTGCTCGCGCCGCCGGGCGGTGAAGGCCGCGCAGACGCCGACGTGCTGGAGCACGCCGAGGTCGTCGTAGAGGCCGAGCAGCAGGGAGCCGACGACCGGCCCGCTCTTGTGGAGGCGGTAGCCGGCCACCACCACATCGGCCGTCCGCTCGTGCTTGACCTTGTACATCAGACGGGCGTCCGGCCGGTACGGCAGATCCAGCGGCTTGGCGATCACCCCGTCGAGGCCCGCCCCTTCGTACTGCTCGAACCAGCGCGCCGCCAGCTCCGGGTCGGTGGTCGCCGGAGCCAGGTGGACCGGTGGCTCCACCCCACCCAGGGCCTCTTCCAGGGCGGCCCGACGCTCGGTCAGCGGGGTGTCGAGCAGGGACTCGTCGCCGAGGGCGAGGAGATCGAAGGCGACGAACCGGGCGGGGGTCTTCGCGGCGAGCATCCGCACCCGTGAGTCGGCGGGGTGGATGCGCTCGGTGAGCCGGTCGAAGTCGAGGCGCCCGGCATGCTCGATCACGATCTCGCCGTCCACCACGCAGCGCCGCGGCAGCCGGGACGGCAGCGCCTCGACCAGCTCGGGGAAGTAGCGGGTCAGCGGCTTGCCCGTGCGGCTGCCGATGACCAGCTCCGGCCCGTCGCGGTGCACGATGGCGCGGAAGCCGTCCCACTTGGCCTCGTACTGCATGCCGGGCGGAATGTTCTTCACCGACTTGGCCAGCATCGGTTTCACGGGCGGCATCACCGGCAGATCCATGGGTCGATTGTCCGGTATGCGGGGAATGTCGGCGAGCCCTACGCTGACACGCATGGCAGGCAAGGCGGCAGCGGTGGAACTGGAAGTCGGCGAGCGGACCGTACGCGTGTCCAATCCGGACAAGGTGTACTTCCCCGAGCGCGGCTACACCAAGCTCGACATGGTCACCTACTACCTGGCCGTCGGCGAGGGCATCACCCGCGCGCTGCGGAACCGCCCCACCACCCTGGAGCGCTACCCCGACGGGGTGACCGGCGAGTCGTTCTTCCAGAAACGGGCCCCCAAATACCTGCCCGACTGGATCCCCACCGCGCACATCACCTTCCCCAGCGGACGGTCGGCCGACGAGATGTGCCCCACCGAACCCGCCGCCGTCCTGTGGGCCGCCAACCTCGGCGCCGTCACCTTCCATCCCTGGCCGGTGCGGCGCGAGGACACCGACCACCCCGACGAGCTGCGCATCGACCTCGACCCGCAGCCGGGCACGGACTACGCCGACGCCGTGCGCGCCGCCCACGAGCTGCGGGCCGTCCTCGACGAGGCGGGGCTGCGCGGCTGGCCCAAGACCTCCGGCGGGCGCGGGCTCCATGTGTTCGTACCGATCGAACCGCGCTGGACCTTCACCCAGGTCCGCCGGGCGGCGATCGCCTGCGGGCGCGAGCTGGAGCGCCGGATGCCGGAACACGTGACCACCCGGTGGTGGAAGGAGGAGCGCGGCGAGAAGATCTTCGTCGACTACAACCAGACCGCCCGCGACCGCACCATCGCCTCCGCCTACTCGGTACGGCCCCGCGCGCACGCCCCGGTCTCCGCACCGCTGCGCTGGGACGAGGTCGACGACGCGGTGCCGGAGGACTTCGACATCATCTCCATGCCGGCCCGGTACGCGGAGGCCGGCGACGTCCACGCGGACATGGACGACCGCCGGTTCAGCCTGGAGACCCTGCTCGACCTGGCCCGCCGCGACGAGGCCGACCACGGCCTGGGCGACCTGCCGTACCCGCCGGAGTACCCGAAGATGCCGGGGGAGCCCAAGCGCGTACAGCCCAGCAGGGCGAAGAAGGCGGCGGAGTGAGAGACCCGCTCAAGAGTGGGCGACTGGGCTTTCACCGTGATCGGTTCTACCGTTTCCCCCTCTGAAAGGGGGTCCGGATGGACCGGAACATACGCACGGTCGACGACGTACTGAAGCTCCTTGACGGCCTGTTCGCACCGGAGGCGGACCGCTGGACGGCCGGCGCGGCGGGCTGGTGGGACGGCTTCTACGACGACCGCTCCAAGACGGTCCCGTTCTTCGTCGCCAAGCCCGACGAGAACCTCGTCTCGTATCTCGGCCGAGGCCTGATCGCTCCCGGCGGCCGCGTCCTGGATCTCGGCTGCGGCCCCGGCCGCAACGCCCTCCACCTGGCCTCCCTCGGTTTCCGGGTGGACGCCGTCGATCTCTCGCCGCAGGCCATCGCCTGGGCCGAGGAGCGCGCCCGCGAGGCGGGCGCCGACATCCGCTTCCACCAGGGCGACGCCTTCGAGCTCGCCGCGACCAGCTTGACCGGACCGTACGACCTGATCCACGACTCCGGCTGCTTCCACCACCTGCCGCCCCACCGGCGCGTCAGCTACCTCGGCCTGCTCGACCGGCTCCTCGCCCCCGGCGGCCATCTCGCCCTGACCTGTTTCGCGGCCGGCGAGAACGGCATGGGCTCGGAGGTCTCCGACGCCGACCTCTACCGCCAGTCCGCACTCCACGGAGGCCTCGCCTACACCCCGGAGTCCCTGCGCCGGATCTTCTCCGACCTGACGGAGGTCGAACTGCGCCGCATGAACGACGAGCCGCCCGAGTCCCCGCACTTCGGCGAGGCGTTCCTGTGGACGGCCCTCTTCCGCCGGGACACCGCCGGCTCCGCCGACGCCGGCCGGTGATGCCGGGGACCTCCCCGAAGCTCCCGCACGCACATCGGCGCGCCGCATTGAGCGAACGTTGATGGACCGTTTACAGCCGCAGGGCAGCGTGTCCACCATGCAGACCGACACCACCGTACGGACCGCTCCGACCGTCCTGGCCGACCCCGACCTGTCCTGGCAGGAGAACGCCCTGTGCGCCCAGGCCGGCCCCGAGTTCTTCTTCCCGGCCCCCGGCTCCTCGACGCGCGAGGCGAAGCAGCTGTGCGGCGCGTGCGAGGGCCGGGTGGCGTGCCTGGAGTACGCCCTGGCGCACGACGAGCGGTTCGGCGTGTGGGGCGGGCTCTCGGAGAAGGAACGGTTCCGGCTGAAGAACGGGCGGGGCCGGGGCTGAAGCACCGGCGGGCCCGAAGCCCGGCGCGTGCCGGCTCACCGCCCGGGCGGGCCGATATCCGGATGCCGCCGCGCCCCTTCCCGCACTACGATCACGCGATCATGGAGCCCCACCAGACGCCCGTCACCGACGAGGAGTTGGCCGCCTTCGGCCGCACCATCGGCAGACTGCGCGCGCTGCCCCTCGGAGATCCCGCCCGTATGCGCGGCGAGGAGATGGCCGCGACCTTCACCCGCGAGAGCCGCAACAAGCGCCGCAAGGCCCACAAGGCCGAGCGGTCCGCCGCCGACGCCGCGCTCAGCGCGCGTACCGCGACCGGGGCGCTCGACCGGCGGGAGGACGCGCCCCTGGACACCGCGACCGCGACCGGAGCCTCCCCGGGCCGTTACCTCCGGGCCCGGCACTGCTACGTCTGCAAATCGCCCTATCGACAGGCCGACCCGTTCTACCACCGGCTCTGCCCGCCGTGCGCCGCCGACAACACCGCCCGCCGCGCCCTCTCCACCGACCTCACGGGACGGCGCGCGCTCCTCACCGGAGGCAGGGTGAAGATCGGCTTCCAGCTCGCCCTGATGATGCTGCGCGACGGCGCCGAGCTGCTCGTCACCAGTCGTTTCCCGCACGACACCCTGCGCCGCTTCCGCGCCGCCGAAGGCAGCGAGCGGTGGCTGGAGCGGCTGACCGTGGTCGCCATCGACCTGCGCGACCCCCGCCAGGTCCTCGGCCTGTGCGAGCGGCTGCTCGCCGACGGGCGACCGCTCGACATACTCGTCAACAACGCCGCCCAGACGATACGGCGGCCCCCGGAGGCGTACGCCCTGCTCGCCGCCGGCGAGCGCCAGGCGCTGCCACCGGGGGTGATCCCCGCACCCGGTTACGAGACGGCCGAGCGCGTGCCGGTCCTGTCCGGCCTGGAGCCGGACGAGGCCGGCCTGCTGCCCGACCTCGCCCCGTCCAACTCCTGGTCCGTGCGGCTCGGCGACCTCGACGCGGTCGAGCTGCTGGAGACCCAGCTCGTCAACGCCGTCGCGCCGGCCCTGCTGTGCGACCGGCTGCTGCCGCTGCTCCTCGCGTCCCCGCGCCCGCACCGGTACGTCGTGAACGTGTCGGCCGTCGAAGGCCGGTTCGCCGTACGCAACAAGACGGGCGGGCACCCCCACACCAACATGGCGAAGGCCGCCCTCAACATGCTCACCCGGACCAGCGCCGCCGAGCTCGCCGAGCGGGGCGTGCACATGCGCAGCGTGGACACGGGCTGGATCACGGACGAGAACCCGACGCCGCGCAAGGCGCGGATCGCCGCCGCCGGCACCCGTACCCCGCTCGACGTCGTGGACGGCGCGGCCCGGATCTACGACCCGATCGTCCGAGGCGAGGCGGGGGAACCCGTCTCGGGGGTGTTCCTCAAGGACTACGCCGTGGCCGACTGGTGACGCCCGGCGCGGCTCAGCCGGCCGCGCGGGCCTCCATCCGGGCCTTGCGGGCGGCGAGCTTCTCGTCGAACTTGCTGGCCTCGCTGTCGAGGCCGTTCATGTAGAGCCCCAGCTCCTCCTGGGCCTTCATGCCCTCGGGGCCGAGGCCCTCGATCTGGAGGACCTTGAGGAAGCGGAGCACCGGCTGCAGGACGTCGTCGTGGTGGATGCGCATGTTGTAGATCTCGCCGATCGCCATCTGCGCGGCCGCCCGCTCGAAGCCGGGCATGCCGTGTCCGGGCATCCGGAAGTTGACGACGACGTCCCGCACGGCCTGCATGGTCAGGTCCGGAGCGAGCTCGAAGGCGGCGCCCAGGAGGTTGCGGTAGAAGACCATGTGCAGGTTCTCGTCGGTGGCGATCCGGGCCAGCATCCGGTCGCAGACCGGGTCGCCGGACTGGTGCCCGGTGTTGCGGTGCGAGATGCGGGTGGCGAGCTCCTGGAAGGCGACGTACGCGACCGAGTGCAGCATCGAGTGCCGGTTGTCCGACTCGAAGCCCTCGCTCATGTGCGCCATCCGGAACTGCTCCAGCTTGTCCGGGTCGACCGCGCGCGAGGCCAGCAGGTAGTCGCGCATCACGATGCCGTGGCGGCCCTCCTCGGCGGTCCAGCGGTGCACCCAGGTGCCCCAGGCGCCGTCGCGGCCGAAGAGGCTGGCGATCTCGTGGTGGTAGCTGGGGAGGTTGTCCTCGGTGAGCAGGTTGACCACGAGGGCGATCTTGCCGATGTCGGTCACCTTGGACTGGGACGGGTCCCAGGCCTCGCCGTCCTCGAAGAAGCCGGGGAAGTTCCGGGCGTCGGACCACGGGACGTACTCGTGCGGCATCCAGTCCTTGGTGACCTTGAGGTGCCGGTTGAGCTCCTTCTCGACGACCTCTTCCAGCGCGTACAGCAGTCGGGCGTCGGTCCACCCGGTCGAGCTGCCGAGGTGGGGAGAGGTGAGCGTCACGGGGACTCCTGGGGGACGGGGAAAGGGGACGAAATACCTACGCATTCGTAGGTTACGAAACCGTAGGTTAAGGCTCCGTAAGGCGCTCGGCCAAGCCCGTCCCGGCGATGTCCGGTTACGTTCCGTTATGGGCGCAGCTCACGCCGGGGCGAGGGAGAGCCAGGTCACGCCTTTCCGTTACCCCCTGAGCCCGCGGTCATGACCGCACCCGGCGACCACACCCGGTGCGGCCTCGCGCCGAAATCACCCGAGGGTGTCCTGGAGCGTCCCTTCCCGCACGGCCTCGGCCGTCGTCGGACGCAGCTCGCCGTCGAGCAGCAGCCAGCGGGTGATGCCCAGGGACTCCAGGAACGCCACGTCATGACTGGCCACGATCAGCGCCCCCTCGTACGCCTCCAGCGCCGCCGTCAGCTTCCGGACGGACGCCATGTCCAGGTTGTTCGTCGGCTCGTCCAGCATCAGCAGCTGCGGGGCCGGATCAGCGAGCAGCAGCGCCGCCAGCGTCGCGCGGAACCGCTCGCCGCCCGACAGCGTGCCGGCCGGCTGATCCGCCCGCGCCCCCTTGAACAGGAACCGGGCGAGCCGGGCCCGGATCGCGTTCCCCGACGCCGTGGGCGCGAACCGGGCCACGTTCTCCACCACGCTCAACGCGTCGTCCAGGACGTCGAGCCGTTGCGGCAGGAACCGCACGGGCACCCGCGCCACCGCCTCGCCCGACACCGGCGGGATCTCCCCGGCGATCGTCCGCAGCAGCGTCGTCTTGCCCGACCCGTTGCGGCCGACCAGCGCGATCCGCTCCGGGCCGCGCAGCTCGAACCCGCCCGCTACCCGCGCCCCGTGACGCAGCCGCAGGTCGCGCAGTTCCAGCACCCCGCGGCCCGGGTGGACCGTGGTGCGCGGGAGCTCGATCCTGATCTCGTCGTCGTCCCGTACCGCCTCGACCGCGGCGTCGAGCCGCTCCTTCGCCGCGTCGAGCCGCTCGGAGTGCAGGGCGCGGTGCTTGCCGGCCGAGACCTGCGCCTCGCTCTTGCGGCTGTGCGCGACGATCTTCGGCACCACCTTGTTCCGCTCGCTCTTCTGCGCGTACCGCTTGCGCCGCGCCAACTTCATCTGAGCCTCGGACAGTTCGCGCTTCTGCCGCTGCACATCGGCCTCGGCGGCGCGCACCATCCGCTCCGCCGCCTCCTGTTCGGCCGCGAGGGCCCGCTCGTAGGCGGAGTACGCGCCGCCGTACCAGGAGACCTCGCCGTCGCGCAGATCGGCGATCTGGTCGACCCGCTCCAGGAGTTCACGGTCGTGGCTGACCACGACCAGCACCCCGGACCAGGCTTCCACCGCCGCGTACAGCCGCCGGCGCGCGTACAGGTCGAGGTTGTTGGTCGGCTCGTCGAGCAGCAGGACGTCCGGCCGCGCCAGCAGCAGCGCGGCCAGCCTCAGCAGCACGGACTCGCCGCCCGACACCTCGCCGATGGTGCGGTCCAGGCCGATGTGCCCCAGACCGAGCTGGTCGAGCGTGGCGAGTGCGCGCTCCTCCACGTCCCAGTCGTCGCCGACGGCCGTGAAGTGCTCCTCGGCGGGATCGCCGGACTCGATGGCGTGCAGCGCGGCACGGGCCCGGGCGATGCCGAGGGCCTCGTCGACCCGGAGCGCGGTGTCCAGGACCAGGTTCTGCGGCAGGTACCCGACGTCGCCGGCCGTGCGGACGGTCCCCTCGGTGGGGGTCAGCTCGCCGGCGATCAGCTTCAGGAGCGTGGACTTCCCGGAGCCGTTCAGACCGATCAGGCCGGTCCTGCCGGGCCCGACCGCGAGCCGGAAGTCGTCGAGGACCTCCGTGCCGTCCGGCCAGGAGAAGGAGAGGGCGGAGCAGGTGATGAAAGTGGGATGGGTCGCCATGGGGGCCTCCCGGTTGCGTGAGCGTGGGCTGGGGCAACGGGTGAGACACCGAGGACGCGGGCAGGGAGCAAGGCTCGTACGCCGAGGTCGAAGACGGCACACGCGATACGACGGGGCACGCGCGGCACGGTGTCTCGAAACCTCAGACGAGCAACGGCCTTCTCCGATCGGGCGACAACAGGGCCAGGTCAGGACGGTACGCCCGCCGCCGAGCGGGCGGCAACCGATTTACGCCCGGTCCACGCCCGGGACCTACGAGTACTCCTCCAGGAGCGCCGCCAGCTCCTCGTCCCAGTCGAGGTAGTGGTGCTCGCGCCCGGCCGGCACCAGATGCTGCGAGCGCTCCAGGAAACGCCGCAGCTCGCAGGTGCGGACATGGACCACGGCCACGCCCTCGGGCGCGTGGAACTCCACGACGGTCCGGTCGTAGCCGTAGGGGCGCACACGGACGTCCCCGTCCCCCGCCGGCGCGTCGACGCCCCGCGCCAGCAGCTCGCGCGCGAACGCCCACGACACCTCGACGCCCTCGAGCGTCGCGGGCGGCGGGAAGGCCATGCTCACCGCGAACGGGTCCTCGCGGTCGTAGCGCAGTGTGGCGGGGACGGTTTCCATCCGCGGAGCGGATGCGACCAGACGGGCCTGGACGGCCTGCTCGATGACGGTGGACAAGGCCAGCTCCTGTCACGCGGCTTCGGTTCCTGACGTCTCCCTGACACCAGGGAAGACGAAGGATCGGGCGGGAACGTGCACTGTGGGGTGACGTGAGCTGTGTCACCGCCCCGGGCGGTGGGCCACGGCACCCCGGAGGCACTCTGGACGGCACCTTCCTCGTGGGCTAGCTTCCCGCGCCATGACGTCCATGGGGAAGACGAGACGAATGATGTCGGTGGGTCTTGCCGGAGCGGCCCTCGCCATGGCCCTGGCGTCCCCGGCGCAGGCCGGGGAGACCTCATCTGCCGCGGTCGGCTGGCAGCTCACGCCGACCGGCACGGACGCCCGTTTCCGGGGGCTCGCGGCGGTGGACCGGAAGGTCGCCTGGGCCGCCGGTTCGAAGGGAACGGTGCTGCGGACCGGCGACGGCGGCCGCACCTGGCGGAACGTGTCTCCGCCGGGGGCCGGGGAGCTGGAGTTCCGCGACGTCGAGGCGTTCGGCGCCCGCGGAGCGGTGGTCCTGGCGATCGGCGAGGGCGAGGCGTCACGGGTCTTCCGCACGGAGGACGGCGGGGCGAACTGGACCGAGTCCTTCCGCAACACCGACCCGCGCGCCTTCTACGACTGCATGACCTTCTTCGACCACCGGCACGGGCTGGCGATGAGCGACCCCGTCGACGGGAAGTTCCGCATCCTGTCGACCCGCGACGGCGGCCGCTCCTGGACGGTGCTCCCGGACACGGGGATGCCGGCGGCGCTGCCGGGCGAGGCGGGGTTCGCGGCGAGCGGTCAGTGCCTGGTCTCGTCCGGGCCCAGGGACGTGTGGCTGGCGACCGGCGGCGGGGCCGCGGCGCGGGTACTGCACTCCGCCGACCGGGGGCTGACCTGGACCGTCGCCGAATCGACAGTCCCGGCCGGGGATCCGGCGCGGGGCGTCTTCGGTCTCGCCTTCCGCGACCGCACCCACGGTCTCGCGGTCGGCGGCGACTACCGCAAGGACCAGCCCTCCCTGCGGGCGGCCGCGGTGACGGGCGACGCCGGCCGCACCTGGCGCCAGGCCGCCGCACCCCCGCCCGCCTACCGCTCGGGCGTCGCCTGGCTCCCGCACAGCAGGTCGGCCGCGCTCGCCGTCGGCCCGACCGGCACGGACCTGACGACGGACGGCGGCCGCAGCTGGCGGACGGTCGACACCGGCTCGTACGACACGGTCGACTGCGCACGGGACGGCACCTGCTGGGCCTCCGGCGAGAAGGGCCGCATCGCCCGCCTGGGCCGTCCCTAGGAGATCGGCCCTAGGGCCTCTCGTTCGGATCATGCCGGCCTGATCCAAACGAAAGACCCTAGGCGGGCAACCGCTCCCGGTACGGGGCGAGCGCGTCGGACGTCTTGGTCGCGTAGAACTCCGTGATCCGGTACGCGCACACGCCCTCGACGCTGAACGGGTCGGCCGCCGCGATCTTCTCGATCTCCGGGCGGTCGACCCCGACGGCGAGAACGACGCCCCCGTCGCGCGGGTTCTTCCGCCCCGAGGCGATGAACACCCCGGCGGCGTACTGCGCGTCGAGCCACGCCATGTGCGCCTCCATCAGCGCGTCGACGCGCTCGACGGGCGCGGTGTAGGTCAATTCCAGTACGAACATGATCGTCAGGCTACCGGGGGACGTCGGCGGGCGGGAGAACCGCTCGCCTGGCGGACGGAGGGGCGCCGTAGGGTGGCCGTCATCATGAAGATCATCGACATTCCGGCGGGGTGGCCCGCCGACGAGGGCGACGCGCGTGAGCTCCAGCGGGAGCTGCGGCAGCGGCTCGTGCTCGACGAGCCGGGCCCCGCGCCCGGCACGGGCCATGTGACGGGGCTCGACGTGGCGTACGACGACGAGCGGGACCTCGTCGCCGCCGCGGCCGTCGTGCTCGACGCGCGGACGCGCGAGGTGGTGGAGGAGGCCACGGCGGTGGGCCGGGTCTCGTTCCCGTACGTCCCCGGGCTTCTCGCCTTCCGTGAGATCCCGACCGTGCTCGCCGCCCTGGACCGGCTCGGGACCGACCCGGGGCTGCTCGTGTGCGACGGCTACGGCCTCGCCCACCCCCGCCGCTTCGGCCTCGCGAGCCACCTGGGAGTTCTGACGGGACGGCCCTCCATCGGCGTCGCCAAGAACCCCTTCACCTTCACCTACGAGCAACCGGGCTCCGCACGCGGCGACTTCGCCCCCCTCCTCGCCGACGACGAGGAGGTCGGCCGCGCGCTGCGCACCCAGGCCGGGGTGAAGCCCGTGTTCGTCTCCGTCGGCCACCGGGTGTCGCTGGACACCGCCTGCGCCCACACCCTGCACCTCAGCCCCCGCTACCGCATCCCCGAGACGACCCGCCACGCCGACTCCCTCTGCCGCCGGGCGCTGAAGGAAGTGCTCGGTACCGCAACGTGACCGAGCCGGGCCCGGCCGCCACCCTGAGGTGAGCACGAGCGGCGGCGGAGCCCGGACGACCTGAGTACGAGTACGGATGGCGGGCCCCGATCCCGGGCGGCAGAGTGGCGGGCATGACAACCCCCGCTCCCACCGAGCTCCGCCCCGTCGAACGCGGCATGATCGCGGTCCTCTGCGTCGCCGCGGCCGTCGCCCTGGTCTGGGTCTGCGCCATGGTCGTCGTCCTCGCCGGCTGGGTGATGGCGGCGTGATCGGCAGCCTGCAGTGCGTCGTCCTCGACTGCCCCGACGTCATGGAGCTGGCCACCTTCTACCAAGGGCTGCTCGGCGGAGAGATCAACCGCCCGGACCCCCAGTGGGCCGTCAGCGACGCGTGGGCCACCCTCCACGACGCCTCCGGCGCGCCGGTCCTCGCCTTCCAGGGCGTGGCGGACCACCGGCCGCCCGTCTGGGGCTCGCCCGAGCAGCAGTTCCATCTCGACGTACGCGTCGAGGACCTGGAGGCCGCCCACCACGCGGTCCTCGCCCTCGGAGCGTGGCAGCTGGACGAGGGGGGCGCCGACCGCGCCTGGCGCATCTACGCGGACCCGGCCGGCCACCCCTTCTGCCTCGTACGCCACTCCCCGCGCCGGGGGTACTGAGCCCGAGCGTTTCCGGCACTCGTCAGGATCCGATCACGGCGACGACCTCCGGTGTGGTGGAGGTGTCGGGGCTTCACCGAGCAGCGGCAGCTGTTGCCGTCCGCGTCGTCCGCCCAGTCGGGGCGGCGGCGCCCCGGCGCTTCTCCGGACGCAGCGACTGGGTCGCCACCACTTGGCCATCGAATGCACCATGGCCCGGCTCGCCGGCTGCCGCCGACTCCACCGGCGCTACGAACGCGAAGCCGACCGCTTTCTCGCCTTCACGACGAACGAGGCGTGCGTTGGCTTCGAGTACGTGAATCAGATGCTGGCGGCGCCGCAACTCCTGTGTGTCGTGCCGCGGCATGCCCGTCCGGGCGGACGAGGCGAATGTGGTCACCAGCGAGCATGCCGAGACGCATGCCAGCAGAAGCCACAGGGACAAATCCATGGGGTAAGGCTCCTTTCAAGTGGGGGCGTACGGGGGCTCACCCAAGGCGGATAAGACGACTTTTCGGCAGCCGTCATCCGATCGAGTGACGGATCTTGCGTGGTGGATCTTGAAATTGGGAGACTTGCCACGTGAGCGAGGCGACGCCTCATTCCTTACGGCGGGCCGCCACGTACCGGTGGATTCATCAGGTCTTTCATCGGGCCCCGGGCGCCGACGGAGGGGGAGGTCATGGGCGGCGATCGCCGGCTGGGGAGGGCGGGAGGGGTGAGGAGACGCGGCGGCGGCGTCTTGGGTTGCGGGGTGGCTTGGTGAGGGTGATGAAGCGGACCAGTTGGTGAAAGCAAGCCAGCGACGCCGCGGTGGGCAAAGCGGCTGCCGCCACATCGGTACAACTCCAGTCGGCCTCCGCTACACAGAGCCATATCGCCATGAGCGAGAAGAACAGGACAACGAGCCAAGAGTTTGCGGCGCGGCGTTGATGAAAAGCAGCGCGCAGAATGGACAGAGAAGCCACGACCCAGGGCCCGAAGATGAGATACGGCCACCACGCGACCATGCCGGCAGGCGCTCGGGACTCAGCGATGCGCAGTAGGGGGCCGTATGCGATCGCACCGCTGAGAATGCTGACGACGCACACGAGGAAGACCCCGAGCGATGCGATGGAGAAGCTGACCACTCGCGCCCAACTCACCGTGGTGCGCCGGGCCTTTCGGTGGCCGGCCCCGGCGGAACGCACAGGTGGCAGGTCGGTTGCGAAGTCGGCGAGGCTTTCCAGGCGGGTGCGGTCGTGTGAGTAATCGTCGTCGTCCGGCAAGAAGGCCGAGGAGGGGGCCTGTTCAGCCTGCATGGCCTCCTGGAGGAGGAAGGCGAGCTCTTCGGTCGGATCCCACCCGGAATCCGTCAGACGGTTCGACGGGTGCGGGCCGTGAAAGTTCCTCTGAGGGTGGGCCTCGTCCTCAGCCGACGACCGAGCCCCCTGCTGATCCTCGACTCGATGGTAGAAGCCCGAACGTGCGTCCAGTGCTTCTTCGGCATGCCACTCACGCATGATGGTGAAGCACCGCTCTTCCCTGAGCCGGCTGCGGCAGGTGGGCATCCCTCCAGGCGCTGAGAAACTCCCGCTCAAGCTGGGACATGGCCGCGACGAACTCCTCCAGAGTCGGGGCTGACCACGTCAGGGCAATCACTCCGCCGACTCCCTCGAGGCGTGCGTTGACGCCTTCGGCCGAGGAGGCGGGAAGGAACACGAAATCGCCTATGGCAACGGAGCCGTCCGCCCAGGAAGGCGCACTCGCGCGCCTGGAGGTGAAGCTTTCAGGCAGTGCTGGGGTCATGCCCGGCTAACGCCTGGCCGAATCTCCCCGATGCGCGGCGTTCGGGTGACCCTGCGCCTCCAACCGGGGGACTCTCGGGAGTTTTATCGGTTCTGCAAATTCCTTCACGGCTATCCGGGACACGAACTGTGCGAGACAACCCCCGGCAATTCAGACAGTTCCGCCGACGGACGGAACCTGCGGGTGAACGGTGTGGCGTGGGCGTCCGCCAATGGAGACGGAATGAGAGGGTGCCCGAGCCGCCCCGGCACACCGGAGAAGCGTGGTTCAGGTGAGTGCCTTCGATTGAACCGACTCGGCTGCGACTTCCACCGGGCGGGGATCTCCCGCCAGGTGGAGCCGGCGCACGATGCTTTCCGTCTCGCGCCTGAGGTATTCGGCAGAGACCAGGCGCTGCCACAGCGGGTCGGGGCGGCAGGGGACGGTGGCGCCTCGGACGGCCCATTCCGCGGCGAGCTGCGTGTACAGCGGTGTGCCCCGGTCCGCGGCTTCTTCGGAGACCTGGCCACGGGCGTGTGCCGGGCTGGGGGAAGGCCTTCGGCGCGCTTGTTCCGGAAGACGGGATACCGCTCTGCGCTTGCCGCTGCCGGCCTCTGCGCCGCGGCGGGAATCTGCCCAATGCTCGTCTGTCACGTTCGTCAAAACGATTCTTCCACCGCTTGGACACCGTTTCAGGGCTTTATGTGGCAGCTGTTGCCGAGTCGTTCGACTGGAAGCACGAACTCGCCGAGTTCGGCAGCGGCCCGGGAGACTCTCCCGGGCCCACCGGACCCTGGAGCAGCGGCAAGGTGCAACGCCTGCGCCACACCTGATCATGCCGGGCTCGCGGGCCCTGCCGCCGCTCCCTCGGCCCTGGCGGGCATGGGGAGACCCCATGCGCCAAACCCCGCTCCCTGATCCGTCCTGATCCGAACGGAAGACCCTAACGCGCGTCGGCCACCCGGAAGCGGATCCCCGCCGCCCGCAGCCGGTCGAGTAGCGCGTCGCCCATCGCGGCCGCCGTCGTGACCTGCCCGGACGTCTTCGGCAGTGTGTCGAAGGCCAGGCAGAGCGCCGACTCCGCGAGCATCTTCGCCGTCTCGTCGTACCCCGGGTCACCGCCGGAGACCTCGGTGAACACCCGCCGGCCACCACCCTCGCCGACGAACCGCACGGAGAACCAGCTCCGTGCCCGCCGCTCCGCGCTCGGCCCCTGGCCCGCCTCGTACCGGCCCATCAGCCACCGGCGCAGTGGCGCCAGTTGCGCCGCCGCCAGGCCCGTACCGACCGCCGCCGCGCCGCCGATCGCCATCGGGAGCGTCCTGACCGAGGCGTAGTGCCGGTAGCGGAAGTCGGGGCCGTAACGTTCCAGCGCCGCCGCCGACCGCGCCACCACCTGCGGGTCGAGCGTCGGCAGCGGCAGCGCCCAGGTGCCGGTCTCCGTGCTGAACCGCGGGCCGCCCAGCGGCGCCCTGGCGCGGCGGCCCACCAGCCGCGGCTCGTGCAACCGCCGCTCGTGCGCGGCGCGCAGGATCTCCCGGCCCCGCCCCATCGCGGTGAGCGCCGACGCGAAGGTCCCGCCCGAGAAGACGGCCCCCGCCCGGACGAAGCCGTCGATCCTCAGCGGTACGTCCTTCGGCAGCTGCTGGACGGTGAAGTACACGCCCAGATCGTGCGGCACGGAGTCGAACCCGCACGCGTGGACGATCCGCGCCCCCGTCTCCCGGGCCCGCGCGTCGTACCGTACGTACATCAGATCGACGAACTCCGCCTCGCCGGTCAGGTCGACATAGTCCGTGCCGGCCTCCGCGCACGCGGCGACCAGCCCCTCGCCGTACCAGACATAGGGGCCGACCGTCGTCGCCACCACCCCGGTGGACTCGGCGAGTTCGCGCAGCGCGACCGGGTCGGCCGAGTCCGCCACGATCAGCGGAAGCTCCGCGCACCGCGGCCACCGGGCCGTGAGCCGGTCCCGCAGCGCCGCCAGCTTGGCGCGGTCACGACCGGCGAGCGCCCACCGGCACCCGGCCGGAGCGTGCTCGGCCAGATACTCCGCGGTGAGTTCGCCCACGAACCCCGTCGCCCCGAAGAGGACGAGGTCGTACGGCCGTGCCGCCGCGTCCCGCCCCGTGCCCGCCCCAGTCTCCATCCAGCCCCTCCGCCGTCGCCCGCGCCGTCGTCCGGGCGCGTGTCGTCGGCGGAGCCTAGCGGAACTCCGCACCGGCGCAATTTCCAAGCGCTTGCTCGGCCCGGGGTCTTGTGCACGGTGGAACACGTTCCTAGCATCTCTGGTGTTACATCACTGGTGTCACACACAGCTGGGGGCTTGATGGCAGGGACGCGGAACCCCCCGAAGGGCCCGCTCTCCGGCGTGCGCGTGGTCGAGCTGGCCGGCATCGGGCCCGGCCCCTTCGCGGCCATGCTCCTGGCCGACCTCGGCGCCGACGTCGTCCGGGTCGACCGCCCCGGCGGGGCAGGGCTCGGCATCGACCCCGCGTACGACCTCACCAACCGCAACAAGCGCTCCGTCCTCCTCGACCTCAAGGCCGAGGGCGGGCCGGCGGCCGTCCTTGACCTCGTCGAACGGGCCGACATCCTCGTCGAGGGGTACCGGCCCGGCGTCGCCGAGCGGCTCGGCGTCGGCCCCGACGCCTGCCTCGCCCGCAATCCGGCGCTGGTCTACGGCCGGATGACCGGCTGGGGGCAGGACGGCCCGCTCGCCGCCACCGCCGGACACGACATCGCCTACCTCGCCCTCACCGGCACGCTCCACATGATCGGCCCCGACCCGGACGGGCCGCCCACCGTGCCCGCCAACCTCGTCGGCGACTACGCGGGCGGCTCGCTCTACCTTGTCGTCGGCGTCCTCGCCGCCCTCCAGCACGCGCGCGTGCACGGCGAGGGCCAGGTCGTCGACGCGGCCATCGTCGACGGTGCCGCCCACCTCGCCACCATGATCCACGGCATGCTCGCCGCCGGCGGCTGGCAGGACCGCCGGGGCGTGAACCTGCTGGACGGCGGCTGCCCGTTCTACGGCACCTATGAGACCTCCGACGGCCGCCACATGGCCGTCGGCGCCCTCGAGCAGCGGTTCTACGACGAGTTCGCACGGCTCCTCGGCATCGAGGACACCGCCCCCGCCCGTCAGGATCCCGGACGCTGGGACGAGCTGCGCGCCGCCGTCGCCGACCGGTTCCGGACCCGTACGAGAGACGAGTGGACGGAGGTCTTCGCCGGCACCGACGCCTGTGTGGCCCCGGTCCTCTCGCTGCGCGAGGCTCCCGCCCACCCCCATCTCGCCGCCCGCGCCACCTTCGTCGAGTACGGCGGCCTCACCCAGCCCGCTCCCGCACCCCGGTTCTCCGCCACGCCCGGCGCCGTCCGCACCGGCCCCGCCCGGCCGGGCGCCGACACCGAAGAGGTCGCCCGCGACTGGGCCGTACCGTCCCTGATCAGCAAAGACGCCCCTCAGGAGCCCGAAGCATGAAGCGCCAGCTCTACACCGCCGACCACGACGCCTTCCGGGAGACCGTCCGCACCTTCCTCGCCAAGGAGGTCCTGCCGCACTACGAGCAGTGGGAGAAGGACGGCATCGTCTCCCGGGACGCCTGGCGCGCCGCCGGCCGCCAGGGGCTGCTCGGCCTCGCCGTCGACGAGGAGTACGGAGGCGGCGGCACCCCCGACTTCCGCTACAGCGCCGTCCTCGCCGAGGAGTTCACCCGCGCCGGCGCCCCCGGGATCGCTTTGGGCCTGCACAACGACATCATCGGCCCGTACCTCACCTCCCTCGCCACCGAGGAGCAGAAGCGGCGCTGGCTGCCCGGCTTCTGCTCCGGCGAGCTCATCACCGCCATAGCGATGACCGAGCCGGGCGCGGGCTCCGACCTCCAGGGGATCCGGACCTCTGCCGAGGACCGGGGCGACCACTGGGTGCTCAACGGCTCCAAGACCTTCATCTCCAACGGCATCCTCGCCGACCTGGTGATCGTCGTGGCGAGGACGACGCCCGAGGGAGGCGCCCACGGCCTGTCCCTGCTGGTCGTCGAGCGCGGCATGGCGGGCTTCGAGCGCGGCCGGAACCTCGACAAGATCGGACAGAAGTCCCAGGACACCGCCGAGCTCTTCTTCCGCGACGTCCGCGTCCCCAAGGAGAACCTCCTCGGGGAACTCGACGGCGCCTTCGTCCACCTCATGACCAACCTCGCGCAGGAGCGGATGGCCATCGCCGTGGCCGGCATCGCCGCCGCCGAGCACCTCCTGGAGATCACCACGCGGTACGTCAAGGAGCGCGAGGCCTTCGGGCGGCCGCTGGCCAAGCTCCAGCACATCCGCTTCGAGATCGCGGAGATGGCCACCGAGTGCGCCGTCACCCGCTCCTTCCTCGACCGGTGCATCGCCGATCACTCGAACGGGGAGCTCGACGCCGTCCACGCCTCGATGGCCAAGTGGTGGGCCACCGAACTGCAGAAGCGGGTCGCCGACCGCTGTCTGCAACTGCACGGGGGGTACGGCTACATGGCCGAGTTCCCGGTCGCCAGGGCTTTCACCGACGGCCGTGTCCAGACCATCTACGGCGGCACGACCGAGATCATGAAGGAGATCATCGGCCGTTCCCTGCTCGGCTGACCACCCGCTGTCCACCTTCCCGCGCTGACCACCCCTCCCGCGCTGTCCACCCTCCTGAAAGGCTTCTCGTGAGCACCGAAGCGTACGTGTACGACGCGATCCGCACCCCCCGCGGCCGCGGCAAGGCCAACGGCGCCCTGCACGGCACCAAGCCCATCGACCTGGTCGTCGGCCTCATCCACGAGCTCCGCGACCGCTTCCCCGGCCTCGACCCGGCCGCGGTCGACGACATCGTCCTCGGCGTCGTCGGCCCGGTCGGCGACCAGGGCTCCGACATCGCCCGGATCGCCGCCATCGCCGCCGGACTGCCCGACACCGTCGCCGGCGTCCAGGAGAACCGCTTCTGTGCCTCCGGCCTCGAAGCGGTCAACATGGCGGCGATGAAGGTCCGTTCGGGCTGGGAGGAGCTCGTCCTCGCCGGCGGCGTCGAGTCCATGTCCCGCGTCCCGATGGCCTCCGACGGCGGCGCCTGGTTCGCCGACCCCATGACCAACCACGAGACCGGCTTCGTCCCGCAGGGCATCGGCGCCGACCTCATCGCCACCATCGAGGGCTTCTCCCGCCGCGACGTCGACGAGTACGCGGCGCTCTCCCAGGAGCGGGCCGCCGCCGCGTGGAAGGACGGCCGCTTCGACCGCTCCGTCGTCCCGGTCAGGGACCGGCGCAGCGGCCTGGTCGTCCTCGACCACGACGAGCACATGCGCCCCGGCACCACCGCCGACTCCCTCGCCTCCCTCAAGCCCTCCTTCGCCGACATCGGCGACCTGGGCGGCTTCGACGCCGTCGCCCTGCAGAAGTACCACTGGGTGGAGAAGATCGACCACGTCCACCACGCCGGCAACTCCTCCGGCATCGTCGACGGCGCCTCGCTCGTCGCGATCGGCTCGAAGCAGGTCGGCGAGCGGTACGGCCTGACCCCGCGGGCCCGCATCGTGGCCGCGGCCGTCTCCGGCTCCGAGCCGACCATCATGCTCACCGGCCCGGCCCCCGCGACCCGCAAGGCGCTCGCCAAGGCCGGACTGACCATGGACGACATCGACCTGGTCGAGATCAACGAGGCCTTCGCGGGCGTGGTGCTCCGGTTCGTGAAGGACATGGGCATCAGCCTGGACAAGGTCAACGTCAACGGCGGAGCGATCGCGCTCGGCCACCCGCTGGGCGCCACCGGCGCGATGATCCTCGGCACGCTCGTCGACGAGCTGGAGCGCCAGGACAAGCGCTACGGCCTGGCCACCCTCTGCGTGGGCGGCGGCATGGGCATCGCCACGATCGTCGAGCGCGTCTGACCGTCCGTCCGTTCCCTTCCCATCTTCGGAGACACTCCAATGACCGAGAGCACCACCATCCGCTGGGAGCAGGACGAGACCGGCGTCGTCACCCTCGTCCTCGACGACCCGAACCAGTCCGCGAACACCATGAACCAGGCGTTCAAGGACTCCATCGCGGCGATCGCCGACCGCGTCGTGGCCGAACAGGACTCCATCCGCGGCATCGTCTACACCTCCGCCAAGAAGACCTTCTTCGCGGGCGGCGACCTCAAGGACATGATGAAGGTCGGGCCCGGCCAGGCCCAGCAGGCCTTCGACGCCGGCATGGCCATCAAGCGCTCCCTGCGCCGTATCGAGACCATCGGCAAGCCGGTCGTCGCCGCCATCAACGGAGCGGCTCTCGGCGGCGGTTACGAGATCGCCCTCGCCGCCCACCACCGCATCGCCCTCGACGCCCCCGGCTCCAGGATCGGCCTGCCCGAGGTCACCCTCGGCCTCCTCCCGGCCGGCGGCGGCGTCACCCGTACCGTACGGCTCATGGGCATCGCCGACGCCCTCCTCAAGGTGCTGCTCCAGGGCACGCAGTACGCGCCGCTGCGGGCGCTCGAGAACGGCCTGGTCCACGAGGTCGCCGCCACGCCCGAGGAGATGTTCGCCAAGGCGCGCGCCTTCATCGACACCCACCCCGAGTCGCGGCAGCCCTGGGACGTCAAGGGCTACAAGATCCCCGGCGGCACGCCGTCGAACCCGCGGTTCGCCGCCAATCTGCCGGCCTTCCCCGCCAACCTGAAGAAGCAGCTGAACGGCGCCCCCTACCCGGCCCCGCGCAACATCCTCGCCTGCGCCGTCGAGGGGTCCCAGGTCGACTTCGAGACCGCCCAGATCATCGAGGCGCGCTACTTCACCGAGCTGGTCACCGGGCAGACCGCCAAGAACATGATCCAGGCGTTCTTCTTCGACCTCCAGGCCGTCAACTCCGGCGCCAACCGCCCCCAGGGCGTCGAGCCCCGGCCGGTCCGCAAGGTCGCCGTCCTCGGCGCCGGGATGATGGGCGCGGGCATCGCCTACTCGTGCGCCCGCGCGGGCATCGAGGTCGTCCTCAAGGACGTCTCGGCCGAGGCCGCCCGGCGCGGCAAGGAGTACTCCGAGAAGCTGCTCGCCAAAGCGCTGTCGCGCGGCCGTACGACCGAGGAGAAGCGCGACGCGCTGCTGGCCCGGATCACGCCCACCGCCGACGCGGCCGATCTGGCCGGCTGCGACGCCGTGATCGAGGCCGTCTTCGAGGACACCGCGCTCAAGCACAAGGTCTTCGAGGAGATCCAGGACATCGTCGAGCCGGACGCGCTGCTCTGCTCCAACACCTCGACGCTGCCGATCACCGTGCTCGCCGAGGGCGTCACGCGCCCGGAGGACTTCATCGGCCTGCACTTCTTCTCGCCCGTCGACAAGATGCCGCTGGTGGAGATCATCAAGGGGGAGCGGACCGGGGACGAGGCGCTGGCCCGCGCCTTCGACCTGGTACGGCAGATCAACAAGACGCCGATCGTCGTGAACGACTCGCGCGGTTTCTTCACCTCCCGGGTGATCGGCCAGTTCATCAACGAGGGCGTGGCGATGGTCGGCGAGGGCGCCGACCCGGTCTCCGTCGAGCAGGCGGCCGCCCAGGCCGGCTACCCGGCCAAGGTCCTCTCCCTCATGGACGAGCTGACCCTGACGCTGCCCCGCAAGATCCGCGACGAGACCCGGCGCGCGATCGAGGAGGCCGGCGGCAGCTGGGCCGGACACCCCTCGGACGCGGTGATCGACCGGATGGTCGACGAGTTCGGGCGCACCGGCCGCAGCGGCGGCGCGGGCTTCTACGACTACGACGAGGAGGGCAGGCGGACCGGGCTGTGGCCGGGGCTTCGCGAGCACTTCACGCGCTCGGACGTGACGGTCCCCTTCGACGACATGAAGGAGCGGATGCTCTTCTCCGAGGCGCTGGACTCGGTCCGCTGCCTGGAGGAGAACGTCCTCACCTCGGTCGCCGACGCCAACATCGGCTCCGTCATGGGCATCGGCTTCCCGGCCTGGACCGGTGGTGTGCTCCAGTACATCAACGGGTACGAGGGCGGGCTTCCCGGCTTCGTGGCACGCGCGCGTGAACTGGCCGAGCGGTACGGCGACCGGTTCCTGCCGCCGGCGCTGCTGGTGGAGAAGGCGGAGCGGGGCGAGGTCTTCACCGACGCGTAGGTGCGGCCCGCCGATCCGGGCGGGCCGCGTTCAGTCCCGCTTCGCCTGACCGAACGCGGCCCGCAGCTCCTCGCGCAGCGAGCGCTGGAAGGCCGTGACGAGGGCCTGGACCACCATCGGCTGCATATGGGCCGAGAGCGACTTCATCGCCGCCAGGTGGTCCGGGTCCGCGGCGCGCTCCCGGTACGGGTTCCACACCTCGTCCTGGAACAGCCGGGACAGCTCCTGGGCGGCCGCCCGCGCGTGCTCCAGCAGGACGGTGCGGGAGGCCAGGATCGTCTCGTGGGCGATGGGCACGTCCAGCAGCTCGACGCCGAGGCGCAGCAGCGTCCCGTCGAGCCGGAACACCTCCGGATCGGGCCCCCGGTCCAGGACGCCCATCGCCGCGAGCCGCTCGACGTCCTCGTCGGTCAACGGCCGTCCCGCCCGCCGCTCCAGTTCGCGCCGGGTGATCTCCTCGGCCGACTCGGGCGCCCAGGAGGCCACCAGCGCGCGGTGGATCGCCAGGTCCTGCGCGCTCAGATCGGGCGGGAGCTGCTCCAGGTACCGCTCGATCGCGGCCAGCGTCATGCCCTGCCGCTGGAGCTCCTCGATCAGCGCCAGCCGGGACAGGTGCTCGGGGCCGTAGTGTCCGACCCGGCGGGCACCGATCACCGGCGGCGGCAGCAGCCCCTTGGTGCCGTAGAACCGCACCGTGCGCACGGTGACGCCGGCCCGGGCGGCCAACTCGTCGACGGTGAACGTCGCCGCCTGCGGCGACGTCCCCGCCTCGGTCCCGGTGGCCATCTGAGGTGCCTCGCTTCCCGTGCCGTTCACGCCCGACGTGCAACAGTATTGCTGTCTCACCATCGTTGTAAAAGCCCTGGGGCGCTGTCAGTGGCGGCCTCTACGGTGAGGGCATGTCGGAGATCACGTACGTCGAGGGGGACGCCACCGCGCCGCGGAGTGGTCACGTGTCGAACCGCTCGTCGTGGAGCGGCTGGTGGCCCGGGGGATACCGGTCATGGTGTACGACTTCGCGGCGTAGGCGGCCGTAAGGGGCACGGTCGCCCCCGACTCGCCGGGTGGGGTGGAGCTGCCGCTAGAGTCACGTGCTTGTTCGAATGCGGAGTTCGGGGCAGGGGAGGGGCATGTACGCGGAACTCAGGGACACGGCCACGGAGTTGGCCGGCGTCCTGTGGCGGGAGCACACCGTGTACCGGGAGCGGGGCGGTGGGGTGGTCATCCGGGGCGAGCACGTGGGGCGCTGGATAAGTCTCGCTCCCACCGGCGGGAAGGACCAGGCGCGGCTGCGCGCCGGGCGCCTCCTCGACGGGGGCACCACGGCGCCGGCGCGCTCGGAGATCGTGGTCGACCTCTCCGTCGGGACGAGCGAGCTGGCCGCGGTCTGCCGCCGTCTGCTCGCCGACGTCGCGGCCGCCGAGACCGAGCGGGTCCCGCCCGCCCGCGCTCGCCGCCCCTCCCGGCCGGAGCCGCCCGCCCGGCCCGGCCGCGAGCGCCGGCGCCGCCACACGGGCCTCGGCTCCTGGGCGGTGCTGATCTGCGTGGTGGGCGTCGTGGGCCTGTGGGCGTACAGCGTGTTCGGCGGCCACGGGTCCTAGCGTGCCCAGTCCGGAAAGGCCCTGCGGGACCACCGGCGAGGCAGTCCCGCAGGAGGCGTGCTCAGCCCGCCGCGTACCCGGTCACCGGATAGTGGTCGCTGAGGTTGGTGTACGTGTACCGCGTGCCCCAGCTGGAGACCGTCCAGGGCGCGCTCTTCTCCAGGACCACGTTGTTCGTCCAGCCCGTCGGCCGGGCGTGGCCCGCGCGGTGCAGGACGTAGTCCAGGTCCTCGCGCGGGTCGTCCGGGTAGCGCTCGGAGGCGATGGAGTTCAGCTCGGTGTCGAACGAGTACGGGTGTCCGGTCCTGGCCTCCTCGCCCACGAGGCCCATGTCGGAGAGCATCGTGCGGTACTCGGGCGTCCGCGAGTCGACGTTGAAGTCGCCGGCCACGACGACCTGCTCGCTCGCCGGGATGTTCTTGGCGTCGAGGAAGGCGTCCATCGCCTTGAACTGGAGGCTGCGCGTTCGCGCCGCCTCGCCCGCCGAGCAGCCCGGGTCCGTGGACTGGGCGTGGGTGCCGACGACGTGGACCCGCGCGCCGTTCACGTCGAGGACCGTGTAGACGAAGCCCTTGTTGGAGTACCAGTCGGCGCCGCAGGCGTCCTTGTAGACGTACTGCTCCTTGCGGACGATCGGCCACTTGCTGAGGATCGTCACACCGCCGTCCTCCGGCGTCGTGGTGGACCAGGCGCCGCCGGTGGCGTCCCAGCCGGTCCTGCTCCGGCCCATGACCGGGGTCTGGTGCGGATACTGGGCCGCCGCCTTCGCCTTGAGCGCGTCCGAGGAGGAGTTGTCGAAGGCCTCCTGGAGCACGACGACGTCGTTGCCCTGGAAGAAGGAGGCGGCGGGTATGGCCTCGGCCCGGTGGTCCTGGCCCCAGTTCGGGTAGAGCGACTTGGCGAAGAGGAACGCGTTGTAGGAGAGCACCTTCAGCCGGGGGGTCTCGGCGGCCGAGGCCTGCGGAGCGGTCGTCGCCAGCGTGGCGGCGGCGAGCGCGCCCGAGAGGGCGACGCCGAGGAAGCGGCGCTGGAGCGGAGCGAGCGGCACTGGAACTCCTGTGGAGTAGTGGGGGGTTGGACCGGCGCCGCACATCAAAGCAGCCGTGGTTACCTTCTGGTAGCCGTTGGGTGCCGGGAATCTTTCGCGGTCCGCACCAGCGCGCCAACTCTCCCGCGCCCCCATGCCACTCGTTTGAATTGTCGCTTTTGGGACCGGGTAGGATGCGCGCATGACCCTCGCGCAGAATTCGACGATCTTCAATATGGACCTCGGTCCGCTCAACCCTGTCACGGCGGAGCTCGTCCTCGGCCTCGTGCTGTTCGGCCTGACCTTCCTCGTCCTGGCGAAGGGCATCCTGCCGAAGATCAACAAGACCCTCTCCGAGCGCGAGGACGCGATCGCGGGCGGCACCGAGCGCGCCGACGACCTGCGCGCCGAGGCCACGCGGATCCGCGAGCAGTACGAGGCCGAGCTCGCCGAGGCGCGCCACGAGGCCGCCCGCATCCGCTCCCGGGCCACCGAGGAGGGCGCGGCCGCCATCGCCGCCGCGCGGGCCGAGGGCGTCGCCGAGCGGGACGCCATCCTCGCGGCCGGTGCCGAGCGCATCGCCGCCGAGCGCGCCGCCGCCGAGCGCGAGCTGACCGCCGACGTCGACGCCTGGGCCCACGCCCTGGCCGGCCGCATCGTCGGCGAGCCCGTCGGCGCGGACCGCGCCTGACACACACGCGTACGGGGCCGTGCCCCGGGCCCACGCCCGGGACGCGGCCCCCACCCATGTGCGCGCTTTGCCCCGAAGGCCCGGCGAGGGGCAGGCTGAGAGTGTGAGGAGTGAGCACCAGGTGACAGGAGCGAAGGCCCCCGCGACCCCCGCCGAGGCGGCGGCCGACGGCGCCGCCCGGCCGCCCGAGCCGCCGCCCGTCGGCGGGGTGCTGTGGAGCGTCGCCGGGGACGTCCGGGCGCTGCTGATGCTGCCCGCCGCCCTCACCCTGCAGGTCGCGCACCCCGCCGTCGGCGCCGGTGTCGACGAGCACTCCGTCTTCCGTACCGACCCCTGGGGCCGTGGCGAGCGCTCACTGCGCTCCGCACTGCTGTGGGTGTACGGCGGTGAGGCCGCCGCCGAGGAGGGGCGCCGGCTCCGGCGGCTCCACCGGACCATCCAGGGCACCGACGCCCACGGCCGCCGCTACCACGCCCTCACCCCCGCCCACTACGCCTGGGTCCACGCCACCGGTTTCCCCGTCTACCACCACGGCCTGCGCTATCTCCACCGCCCGCTCAGCGAGGCCCAGGAGCGGCAGCTCTACGCCGAGTGGCTCCAGGTCGGCCGGATCCTCGGCATCCACGACCGGGACATGCCCCGGACGATCGAGGAGTTCTGGCCGTACTACCGCACGATGCTCCGTGACGAACTGGAGGCCACCGTCGTCGTACGCGAGCTGCTGGACCCCGCCCAGCCGGTACCGCCGCCCGACCGGGGCCCCCTGCCGCTGCGGATCCTGCTCCGCGCGCTGTGGCCGGTGATCCTGCCCCGGCTCGCCCGCTTCCGCTCCTTCATCACCGTCGGCCTGACGCCACCCGACGCCCGCGAGGCCATCGGGCTCGCCTGGAGCGACGACCAGGAGCGGCGGCTGCGCCGTTTCACCCGGGTCGTACGCCTCGTGGTGCCCGTCCTTCCCGAGCGGCTGCGCTATCTGCCGATGGCGCGCGAGGCCCGTCGGCGGGCCCGGCTCAGCGGAGCAGCCCGCCGCGCGCGATGACCTCCGCGTACCAGCGCGCGCTGTCCTTCGGCGTACGGCGCTGGCTCGCGAAGTCCACGTGCACGATCCCGAACCGCTTGCCGTAGCCGTACGCCCACTCGAAGTTGTCGAGCAGCGACCACAGGAAGTAGCCGCGCACATCCGCCCCGGCGGCGATCGCCCGGTGCGCCGCCGCCAGGTGCGCGTCCAGATACGCCACCCGCTCCGGATCGTGGACCTCGCCCTCCGGGTCGGCGTAGTCGTCGTAGGCGGCGCCGTTCTCGGTGATCAGCAGCGGCACCCCGGGCAGCTCGTCGCGCAGCCGCACGAGCAGCTCGTACAGGCCCTCCGGGTCCACCGGCCAATCCATCGCCGTCCTCGGCCCGGGCGCCGGGACGAACCGGACCCGGTCCGCCGCCCCCGGCCACGGCGAAGGCGACTCCGACGTCCCGGCGGCCACGACGGCGGGGGAGTAGTAGTTGACACCGAGCGAGTCGATCGGGGCGGAGATCGTCTCCAGGTCGCCGTCGTGGACGAAGGACCAGTCCGTGAGAGGGGCCGTGTCGGCCACCAGGTCGTCGGGGAGCCGGCCGTGGAACACCGGGTCGAGGAAGATCCGGTTGCCGACGGCGTCGATCCGGCGGGCGGCGTCCCGGTCCTCCGGGGAATCCGAGAGCGCCCTGATCGCGTGGACGTTCAGGGTCAGGGAGATCTCGGTGCCGGCGGGAAGCGCCCCGCGCAGAACGCGGGCGGCGAGACCGTGCGCCAGATTGAGGTGGTGGGCGGCGCGCAGGGCGGCCGGCCCGTCGGTGCGGCCGGGCGCGTGGACACCGGAGCCGTACCCCAGGAAGGCCGCGCACCAGGGCTCGTTGAGGGTCGTCCAGGTGGCGATCCGGTCGCCCAGCGCCTCGGCGGCGAGGGAGGCGTACTCGGCGAACCGCTCGGCCGTCGCTCGCTCCGGCCAGCCGCCCGCGTCCTCCAGCTCCTGGGGCAGGTCCCAGTGGTAGAGGGTCGCGACGGGCCGGATCCCGGCCTCCAGCAGCTCGTCGGCCAGGGCACGGTAGAAGTCCAGGCCCTTCTGGGCGGCCGGGCCGCGCCCGGTCGGCTGGATCCGGGGCCAGGAGAGGGAGAACCGGTAGTCGGTGAGCCCCACCTCCTTCATCAGGGCCACGTCCTCGCGCATCCGGTGGTAGTGGTCGGCGGCGATGTCACCGGTGTCACCGTTGCGGACTCTGCCCGGTGTCCGGCTGAAGGTGTCCCAGATCGACGGTGTGCGGCCGTCCTCGGCCGCCGCACCCTCGATCTGGTACGCGGCGGTGGCCGAACCCCAGCGGAAACCGGCAGGGAAGAGAGCGTTCATGGGTGAGGAACTCCCGTGATGAGAGAGGAGACAGAGGAAGGAGGGGTCAGCCCTTGACCGCGCCCTGCATGATGCCGCCGACGATCTGCCGGCCCAGCAGGCCGAAGACGAGCAGCACCGGAAGCGTGCCGAGCAGCGTGCCGGCCATGATCACCGACTGGTCGTGGACGTAACCGCCGCCGAGCTGGCGCAGCGCGACCTGCACCGTCGGCTCCTGCGAGGAGAGCGCCACGATCGGCCAGAAGAAGTCGTTCCAGGCGGCCATGAAGGTGAGGAGCCCCAGCACGGCCATCCCGGGCCGGGCGATCGGCACCACGATCGACCAGAAGATCCGGGCGGAGGAGGCGCCGTCCACCCGGGCCGCCTCGATCAGCTCGTCCGGCAGCGCCTGGACCAGGTACTGGCGCATGAAGAAGACCCCGAAGGCCGAGACGAGCCCCGGCAGGATCACCGACTGGAGCTGGTTCACCCAGCCCAGCTCGGCGATCAGCATGAACAGCGGGATCACCCCGAGCTGCGGCGGGATCATCATCGTGCCCACCGTGACCGCGAGCAGTGCGCCCCGGCCACGGAAGCGCAGCTTGGCGAAGGCGAAGCCGGCCAGGGTGCAGCACAGCACGGTGCCCAGGGTGATCGAGCCGGAGACGATCAGGGAGTTCAGGAGCGCCTTGCCGATGTCCGCCTCCTCCATCACCGCCTCGAAGTTGCGGATCAGGTTGGGGCCCGGCAGCAAGGTCGGTGGCACCCGCGCCAGATCGGCGTTGGAGCGGCTGGCCGCGACGATCGTCCAGTAGAACGGGAAGGCGGAGACGAGGACGGCGAGAATCAGGACGGCGTACGTGATGCGGCCGCCGTGGCCCGTACGGGCGGAGCGCGCGGTCATGCCCGGCCCTCCTCGCGACGTGAACGGCGGTGCGCGATCAGGGCGTTGACCCCGACCAGGGCGAGGATCAGCAGGAACATCAGCCAGGCGATCGCGGCCGCCCGGCCCAGGTGGAAGAAGCCCCAGCCCTGTTCGTACAGATAGAGGCCGAGCGTCTGGTACTGGTGCGAGATGCCGCCCGAGGTCGAGCCCTCGAAGAGCAGCGGCTCACCGAAGAGCTGGGTCGCCCCGATCGTGGAGACGACGGTGGTGAAGACGATCGTCGGCCGCAGCCCGGGCAGCGTGACATGGAGGAACTGCCGCCACCGCGAGGCCCCGTCCATCTCCGCCGCCTCGTACAGCTCGGAGGGGATGGACTGCATGCCCGCGAGATAGATCAGCGCGTTGTAGCCGGTCCAGCGCCAGACGACGATCGACGAGACGGCGATCTGCGAGGCGAGTGTGCCGTTCTGCCAGTCGACGGGCTCGATGCCCACCAGTGACAGGACGTAGTTGACGAGACCGAAGTCCCGGCCGAAGAGCTGGGCGAACACCAGCGTGGCGGCGGCGACGGAGGTCGCGTACGGCAGCAGCATGGCGGTACGGAAGAAAGTCCGGCCGCGCAGCTTGTAGTTGAGCAGATGCGCCAGGCCCAGCGCCATCGCCAGCTGGGGGACGGTGGACAGGACGCCGATGGTGAAGGTGTTGCGCAGCGCGGTCCAGAAGAACTCGTCGGTGAGCAGCGCCGCGTAGTTCCCGAGGCCCCGCCACTCCATGTCGCCGGGGGTCTGGAGCTCGACCCGGTAGAGGGAGACGAAGGCGGTGTAGAGCAGCGGGAAGAGGCCGAACGCCGCGAACAGGGTGAAGAACGGGGCGAGATAGGCGTACGGCACGAAGGCGGCCCAGCGGCGGCGGGCGCGGCCCGGGGGCCGGGCCGGCGACGGCGGGACGGGCGCCGTCGTCGGCCCGGAGGCGGTGAGGGTCACGGTGCGGCCCTTCGGTCGTTCGGAGCGGGCGGGCGGGGCGTGGGGGAGGGAGGCGAGCGGGTGCCGGACGGGGGCGGGCGGCCCGCCCCCGTACACGGCCGGTCGGCTCAGCCGATGGCGTTCTCCACACCCTTCCGCGCGTTCGACCACGCCTTCTCCGGTGACGTGCCCTTGCGCTCCACCTCGCTCAGCGCGTTGGTGATCTGGTCGGCGACGTTCTTGTCGTGGACGCCGAGCACCTGCACCGGCGCCGCCTTCGCCGCGTCACCGAAGATCCGGCCGATCGGCGCGCCCGAGAAGTACGGGTCCGTCGCCGTCGCGACCTGGGCGATGGCGCCGGTCGAGGAGGGGAAGTTCCCCTGTTTCCTGAAGAGCGTGGCCTGCTGCGCCGGGGCGGTGAGCCACTGGATCAGCTCGTACGCCTCCTTCTTGTGCTTGGCCGCGCGCGGGACGGTGAGGTACGAGCCGCCCCAGTTCCCGGCGCCGCCGGGGAGCTTGGCGATGTCCCACTTGCCCTTGCCGGCGTCCCCGGCCTGGCCCTTGATGTAGCCGAGCATCCAGGCGGGGCAGGGGAGCGTGGCGAAGGAACCGGCGGAGAACGCCTGGTTCCACTGCGGCGACCACTGGTCCAGCTTGGCGCTCAGCCCCGCCTTCGCCGCCTTGGTGGAGGTCTCCCAGGCATGCTTCACGGCGGGGTTGTCCGCGTAGATCAGCGTGCCCGACGCGTCGTAGTAGCGCTCCTTCTCCTGGCCCACCATGACCGTGTAGAGACTGCCGACGCTGTCCAGCCAGGCGCTCTTGGCCGGGGCCTTGGCCCGGTACTGCTCGCCCAGCGCCAGGTAACCCTCCCAGGTGGACCACTTGCGCGCCAGTTCGGTGCGGTCGGTCGGCAGTCCGGCCTGCTGGAGGAGGTCGGTGCGGTAGCACATGGCCTCGGGGCCGACGTCGGTGCCGAGGCCGAGGATCCTGCCGTCCTTGGTGGTCGCCGCCGACCAGGTGGCCGGGGCGAACTCGCCCTTCAGCCTGTCCGCGCCGTACCTCGTCAGGTCCTCGAACTTGTCCGCCTGCTGCTGGGTGACCGACGCGATCCGGCCGACCTCGACGGCCTGGACGTCGGCGAGCCCGCCCCCGCCGGCGAGCCGGGTCTGCAGCGACTTCCAGTAGTCCTGCTCGTCCTCGGTGTCGGTCTGCTTGATCGTGACGTTCGGGTGGAGCTTCTCGTACGCGGCGTACAGCCCGGCCTCCTTGTAGCCGAACGAGCCGAAGAGGTCGACGGTGATCGTGACCTTTCCGCCCGCGCTGTCGGAGGCGCCGCCGGACCCCCCGGATCCGCAGGCGGCGAGGAGTGCCCCGGCGAGGGCGACCGCGCCGAGGCGGCGCATACGGGCGGCGGCGCTCCTGGCGGCTCGGGCAGTGGGCATGGGAAGCCTCCCTTGGCTTCGGGGTCCGTCGAGAAACGCTCGTCGGCGCGCTGGTGGCCCACCGCTTGAGAGCGCTCTCAGGAATGCGTCAGGAGCGTGCCTCCCCGGCGCGCTCCCCGTCAAGAGTCGAACACGTAACAGCTCGGTGGCGCGATGGAGTTGCCCCCCGGATTCAGGAGCCTTACGCGGAGGCGCGCAGGACGAGCTCGGTCGGTGTGATCACCGGCTCGGGGTCCTCGCCGTCCAGGGTGCGCATCAGGAGCCGTACCATCAACCGGCCCATTCCCTCGATGTCCTGACGGACCGTCGACAGGGGCGGGTCGGTCGCCTCGGCCACCTGCGGCATGTCGTCGAAACCGACGAGCGCCACGTCCTCGGGCACCCTCCTGCCGTGCTCGCGCAGCACGCCGAGGGCCCCCGACGCCATCAGGTCGTTGGCCGCGAACACGGCGTCGAGGTCGGGGCGCCGCGCCAGGAGCCCGGCCATCGCCCGTGCCCCGCTCTCCTCCGTGAACGCGCCGAAAGCCATCAGGTCCGGGTCGGAGTCCGGCAGTTCGTCCCGGTATCCCTCCAGTCGGTCCAGGGCGGACGTCTGGTCGCGCGGCCCGGTGATGTGGGCGATCGTCCGGCGGCCGAGCGAGCGCAGATGGCGCACGGCGGCCCGGGCGCCGCCCCGGTTGTCGCAGTCGACGTAGGGGACCGGCGGCTCGCCCGCCGGGGCCGTCCACCCAGGGCGGCCGCCGAACACCGTCGGCACCTGGACCCGGCGGACGATCGCGGGCAGCTGGTCGTCGGTGTGGAGCGAGAAGGCGAGTGCGCCATCGACATGGCCGCCGCCCAGATACCGGGCGATCCGCTCCTGGTCGCCGGGGCCCTCCACCCAGAGGAGCACCAACTGGGCGTCGTGGGCGGTCAGCTCACGGCTGATGCCCCGCACCTGCTGCTCGAAGAAGGGGTCGGAGAAGATCCGGAACTCGGGCTCCGCGATGATCACGGCGACGGCACCGGTGCGCCGGGTCACCAGGGTCCTGGCGGCGTGGTTGGGGATGTAGCCGAGCTCCTCGACAGCCTGGCGGACCTTCTCCACCAGGACCTCCCGGACCCCGGCGCCGCCGTTGACGACACGGGAGACCGTCGCCCGGGACACTCCGGCGCGCGCGGCGACGGCTTCCAGGGTGGGACGCGTCCCGGACGTCGGTTCGCTCAAGGCCGGCTCCTCACGGGGCGTGGACACGGGTATGACCACGGTGGACGACGCTGCTGACAGGACGAGGGTAACGGTTGGCCTCTGCACGGGAACCGGACGGGGAAAGCGCTCTCAAGGGGTGGGCCCCACGCGTCCGTGTCCCGCCCGGGGGAGCGGGACACGGACGCGGCCTACGGCATCAGTGCTCGTGGTCGTGGATGGTGTTCGTCTCCGCGATCTTCTTCCAGGACTTCGGCTCCACGGGCCGCGAGGTCGCGTCGGCGGCTGCGGAGCGCGCCGCCACCCCCGCTTCGGCCGCCGCCGGGGCCGCCGGCTTCACCGGCTGGTAGAGCCAGGTGTCGAAGAGGCCGGCCAGCGGCTTGCCCGAGACCCGCTCCGCGTACGCCACGAAGTCGGCGACCTTGGCGTTCCCGTACGCGAACTCCGTCGGCCATCCCTTCAGGACGGCGAAGAAGTCCTCGTCACCGATCTCGTTGCGGAGCGCCTGGAGCGCCAGGGCGCCCCGGTCGTAGACGGCGATGTGGAACTGGTCGTCCGGGCCCGGGTCGCCCGGCTTCACCGTCCAGAACGGGTCGTCGGCCGCGCGGGAGGCGTAGACGTGGTCGGCCAGCTCCTGGGCGGTGCCCTCGCCCTCCTTCTCCGACCAGAGCCACTGGCTGTAGCGGGCGAAGCCCTCGTTGACCCAGATGTCCTTCCAGCGGTCGACCGAGACGCTGTCGCCGTACCACTGGTGCGCGAGTTCGTGCACCACCACGGAGACGTTCGCCCCGTTGGCGAACTGCCGGGGGCTGTAGAACGGCCGGGTCTGGGTTTCCAGGGCGTAGCCGCTGGTCACGTTGGGGACGTAGCCGCCGAGCGCGTTGAAGGGGTACGGTCCGAAGACCCCCTCCAGCCACTCCGCGACCTCGGCCGTGCGCTCGACGCTGGCCCGCGCCGCGCCCGCGTTGTCGCCGAGGTCCTTGCTGTACGCGTTGAGGACCGGCAGTCCGTTGGCCGTCCTGTCGGTCGTGATGTCGAACTTCCCGACGGCGAGTGTGGCCAGATAGGTCGCCTGCGGCTTGTTGGACCGCCAGTTGTAGCGGGTCCAGCCGAGCCGCGACGACTGCGACTGGAGCACGCCGTTGCTGATGGCCTGGGTGCCGTCCGGCACGGAGACCGAGACATCGAAGGTGGCCTTGTCCAGTGGATGGTCGTTGGACGGGAACCACCAGGCGGCGGAGTCCGGCTCCTGCGCCGCGACGCCGCCGTCGGGGGTGCGGTGCCAGGCGGTCCAGCCGCCGATCCTCACCTCGGACGGCTTGCCCGCGTACCGCACGACGACCGAGATGGAACGATTCTTCTCCAGCGGGGCCGCCGGAGTGATCTCCAGCTCCTGCTCGCCGGAGGTGGTGAACCTCGCCTTCGTGCCGTTCACCCGCACCTCGCTGACCCTCAGTCCGAGGTCGAGGTTGAAGCGGGAGAGGTTCTGCCTCGTCGTGGCCAGGATCGTCGCCGTGCCCTCCAGGAGGTCGGTGGCGGGCTGGTACCTCAGGCGCAGGTCGTAGTGGGAGACGTCGTAACCGCCGTTGCCACTGGCGGGGTAGTAGGGATCGCCGATGCCCGGGGCGCCCGGGACGTAGTCGGCCGCCGATGCCGGGATCGCCAGCAGGACGGAGGCCGCGAGAGCGCTCGGAACGATGAGTCTGCGGTGCACAGGGGCTCCAAGTCGTCAGAAGCGTAAGACGTGCGGGTGGTCGTCGGTCCTTATCGACACTATTCAGAACCCCGACGGGCCGTCATGTCCATGGGCCCCACCGACACATGATCGCCATTCGGCCGACATGAACCACCCGCACCTCGGCTCCCGATCGCACTCTTTTGCTCAGGAGTCGACGGCGGTACGTTCCGCCCCATGCCGATACGTGTGCGGAGAACCCGCAGAGCCCGTCTGTCGTGCAGAACCCTCGTGACGGCCGCCGCGGCCGCCCTGACCACCGCGCTCCTCACCCCGTCCGGAGCCCAAGGCGCCCCCGTCGTACGGGAGTCGGCGCCCGTTCACTCCTACGCCGACGCGATCCGGGAGTCGGTCTGGGTGGACACCGGGCTCGACGGCGACGGGGACGGACGGGCCGACCGGGTCGCCGCCGACATCATCCGGCCCCGCGAACCCGCGGCGGCCGGCCGGAAGGTCCCGGTCATCATGGACGCCAGCCCGTACTACGCCTGCTGCGGACGGGGCAACGAAAGCCAGAAGAAGACGTACGACGCCGACGGCGACCCCGTCCGGTTCCCGCTCTTCTACGACAACTACTTCGTCCCTCGCGGCTACGCCTTCGTCGCCGTCGACCTGGCCGGCACCAACCGCTCCGACGGGTGCGACGACGTCGGCGGCCGCTCCGACGTCCAGTCCGCCAAGGCCGTCGTCGACTGGCTGAACGGCCGCGCCCGGGGCTACACCTCCCGCACCGGCCACGAGCGCGCCCGCGCCACCACCTGGTCCACCGGTGACGTCGGCATGATCGGCAAGAGCTGGGACGGCACCGTCGCCAACGGAGTCGCCGCCACCGGGGTCGAAGGGCTCAAGACGATCGTGCCGATCGGCGCGATCTCCTCCTGGTACGACTACTTCCACTCGCAGGGCGCCCCGCTCTACAACGCCAACCCGAGCTGGCTCTCCGACTACGTCAACAGCCCCGAGGCGAGGGAGCGTTGCGGCGCCGTCCAGGACCGCATCACGGCCGCCACCCCCTACAGCGGCGACTGGACCCCCGCCTGGACCGAGCGCGACCACGTCCGGGACGCCGGAAAGGTGAAGGCCAGCGTCTTCGTCGTACACGGGCAGCAGGACCTGAACGTCCGCGCCAACCACTTCGGCCAGTGGTGGGACGCCCTCGCCGCCCACGGTGTGGAGCGCAAGATCTGGCTCTCCCAGACCGGCCACGTCGACCCCTTCGACTTCCGCCGCGCCGACTGGGTCCGCACCCTGCACCGCTGGTTCGACCACTACCTCCTCGGCCACGAGAACGGCATCGACCGCGAGCCGATGGCCGACATCGAGCGCGCCCCCGACCGCTGGTCCACCGACCGGTTCTGGCCGCCGCGCACCACCGCACCGACCGAACTGCGCCCCGGCGAGGGCGCCGCGCCGGGCGTCGGCACCCTCGGCCGGACACCGGCCCCGCCCGGAGCCGCCGAGACCTTCACCGACGACCCGGACCTCGGCGAGAACGACTGGGCCGCCCGGATCGACAGCCCCACACCGGCCAAGGCCGGCTTCGTCACCCGTACGCTCACCCGGGACCTGCGGCTCTCCGGCTCCTCGCGAGTGACCGTCACCGCCACCCCGACGACAGAGACGGCCCACCTGACCGCCGTCCTCGTCGACCTCGGCCCGGACACCATCCGCGACTACGCGGCACCCGGCGAAGGCATCACCACGCTCACCGAACGCACCTGCTGGGGAGCGAGCACGAGCGGCGACAGCGCCTGCTTCAAGGAGACGAAGGCGCGTACGGCGGACGTCGGCCACACGGTCGTCAGCCGTGGCTGGGCCGACCTCGGCACCTGGGCCGACCCCAGGAAGGGCCGTCCGCTGACCCCCGGCACGGCGTACACCGTCACCCTGCGGCTCGCGGCGACCGACCACGTCGTCCCGGCAGGCCACCGGCTCGCCCTCATCATCGGCGGCACGGACAAGGACCTCCTCGACCCGCCCTCGACCACCCCGACGCTCATCCTCGACCTCGCCCGTACATCGGCCAGGCTGCCGCTGGTCGGCGGCCCCGCGGCCTTCGCGCGGGCGACCGCCGGCCCCGCCCAGGGGCGCCCGGCGCCGGCCGAGAAGGCGCCGGCCGGGCTGACCGCGCCCCAGCGTTCCGGCCACCCGATCCCCGGGGAGACGCGATGACCCGCACACAGAACCGCCGTTCCCGGCGCACACTCACCCTCGCGGTGACCGCCGTCGCCCTCGGCCTCCCGCTCGTCACCGTCCCCGCCGAGGCCGCCGACACCCCCGCGGCCGCCCCACCGCCCCGCACCGGCTTCGAGACGAGCGACGGCGCCCACTGGACCACGGAGGCGGGAGAGAGCGCCTTCCTCGCGGCGGTCGACCGCGGCAGCGACCGGGTCTCGGTGCGCTCCGTGGGCACGACGAAGCAGGGCCGCCCGATCCGGCTCGTGACCGTCGGCGCGGGCGGCGCCGCCCGCACCGGCATGACCGTGCTGCTGATCTGCGCCCAGCACGGTGACGAGCCGTCGGGCCGGGAGGCGTGCCTGAGCACCGTCCGCGACCTGGCGTACGCCCGGGACGAGAAGACCCGGCGCTTCCTCTCCCGTACCACTGTCCTCGTCGTCCCCACGGCCAACCCCGACGGCCGGGAGGCCGACACCCGGGGCAACGCCGACGGCGTCGACATCAACCGCGACCACATCGCCCTGAAGACCGCCGAGGGGCGCGCGCTCGCCGCCGTCATCCGCGACCGGCGCCCCGAGCTGGTCCACGACCTGCACGAGTACGGCGGCACCTCGCCGTACTACGACAAGGACCTGCTCGCGCTCTGGCCCCGCAACCTCAACACCGACCGGCGCGTCCACGACGAGGCGCACACCCTGTCGGAGTCGTACGTCCGGCCGGCGGCCGCGGCGGCGGGCTTCAGCAGCGGCGTCTACGGCATCTGGACCGACCCCCGCACCGGGAAACCGATCAGGCAGGTGGCGGGCGACGGCCAGGAGCGCATCCTGCGCAACGCGGCCGGCGTCAAGCACGCCGTCGGTCTGCTCGTCGAGACCCGGGTCGAGGCGCTGGACGAGGCGGGGGAGAACGACCGCGCCCGCGACCAGCGACGCCGCGTGCACACCCAACTCGCCGCCCTGAAGGGGACCGTCGCCTTCGTCGAGGAGCGGCGCGGACGGATCGCCGCGGCCACGGCGGCGGCCCGGGCCGCCGGGTTCGCCGACCGGGGCCCGGTCCTGCTCGGCGGCGCCGACAACGATCCGGCCGAGCCCGCCGAGATCATCGAGAACCCGCCGTGCGGATACCGCCTCGACGGCGGGCAGTACGCGCAGTTCGGCGACGAGCTCGCCCTGCACGGGATCACCGTCCGCCGAGGTGGTGACGGCTGGGTCGTACCGCTGCGGCAGTCGCACCGCGCCCTCGTCCCGCTGCTCCTCGACGCCCGGGCGACCTACCGGCTCACCACCGCGCAAGCCGTGGAGGTCTGCTGATCCGCCGACGTCCGTCCCACCCGCGGTACCGCGTGACGGAGAAGGAGCGCTTCTCCCGTCGTACGTGAAAGTGCTGTCCGTGCCGCAGGGCGAACCCCAGGGACAACGGCCGGCCGGACATACCGTCCGGCCGGTCAGGGATCCGGGAGCTCAGGGCCGGACCGATCCGGCACCCGCGCACCCGCGCACCCCGGCCTCCACGAAGGGTCCGGCCGCGGCTGACCTAGGATTCATCTCCTGATGACTGCCACTCTCGTCGCCAAGGACCTCGCCGCCGGCCACGGCGAACGCTCCCTCTTCGCCGGACTCGACCTCGTCGTCGCCCCCGGCGACGTCATCGGCCTCGTCGGCGCCAACGGCGCCGGCAAGTCGACACTGCTGCGGCTGCTCGCCGGGCTCGACACGCCCGAGGACGGCGAGCTGAGGCTCTCCCCGCCCACCGCCACCGTCGGCCACCTCCCGCAGGAGCCGGAGCGGCGCGAGGGCGAGACGGTGCGGGAGTTCCTCGCCCGTCGCACCGGTGTGGCCGCCGCCCAGACCGCCATGGACGAGGCCACCCAGGGCCTGGTCGACGGCGCGCCCGGCGCCGACGACGCGTACGCCGTCAGCCTGGAGCGCTGGCTCTCGCTCGGCGGCGCCGACCTCGACGAGCGCGCCGAGGAGGTCGCCGCCTCGCTCGGCCTCACCGTCGGCCTCGACCAGCCGATGACCTCCCTCTCCGGCGGCCAGGCCGCCCGCGCCGGACTCGCCTCCCTCCTCCTCTCCCGGTACGACGTCTTCCTGCTCGACGAGCCCACCAACGATCTCGACCTCGACGGTCTGGAGCGGCTCGAGTCCTTCGTCCAGGGGCTGCGCGCCGGCACGGTCGTCATCAGCCACGACCGCGAGTTCCTCACCCGTACGGTCACCAAGGTCCTGGAGCTGGACCTCGCCCAGCAGCAGATCACGCTGTACGGCGGCGGCTACGAGGCCTACCTGGAGGAGCGGGAGACCGCCCGCCGCCACGCCCGCGAGGGCTACGAGGAGTACGCGGGCCGGAAGGCCGCCCTGGAAGCACGCGGCCACATGCAGCGGTCCTGGATGGACAAGGGCGTCAGGAACGCCCGCCGCAAGGCCACCGACAGCGACAAGCTGGGGCGCAACGCCCGCAGCGAGGCCAGCGAGAAGCAGGCCGCGAAGGCCCGCCAGACCCAGCGGATGATCGAGCGGCTGGACGTCGTCGAGGAGCCCCGCAAGGAGTGGGAGCTGCGGATGGAGATCGCCGCCGCGCCGCGCTCCGGCTCGGTGGTGGCGACCCTGCGCGCGGCGGAGGTCCGGCGCGGCGACTTCCGCTTCGGCCCGGCCACCCTCCAGATCGACTGGGCCGACCGGGTCGCCATCACCGGCGCCAACGGCGCCGGCAAGTCGACCCTGCTCGCCGCACTCCTCGGCCGCCTGCCGCTCGACTCCGGCGACGCGGTTCTCGGCTCGGGCGTCGTCGTCGGCGAGGTCGACCAGGCGCGCAAGCTGTTCCACGGCTCGGAATCCCTCCTCGACGCGTTCTGCGCGGCCGTGCCGGAGACCGAGCCCGCGGAGGTCCGTACGCTGCTCGCCAAGTTCGGCCTCAAGGCCGAGCACGTCCTGCGCCCGGCGACGACGCTCTCCCCGGGTGAGCGGACCCGCGCCGCCCTCGCCCTCCTCCAGGGCCGGGGGGTGAACCTGCTGGTCCTGGACGAGCCGACCAACCACCTGGACCTGCCGGCCATCGAGCAGCTGGAGTCCGCCCTCGACTCGTACACCGGGACGCTGCTCCTGGTCACCCACGACCGGCGGATGCTGGACGCCGTCCGCACGACCCGCCGCGTCGAGGTCGCGGACGGCAAGGTGACGGAAGTCTGATGGGCGTCATGGCGGGGCTGCACCGTGGCGATCCAGGGCGTGAACTGTACGAGTACGGCTATCCGCGGGATGTGGCGGTGGCCGCCGGGGCCGACACCTCGGAGACCGTCCCCGTCCTGACGGACGGCGCATTCCTGGAGGCATCATGACCGACCTGCTGACCCGGCTCACCGAGATGCTGGACGACCTCGACGCCGACGTCGACGAGACGATCGACCTGGCCGACGAGATCGCCGCGTCGGGCGACGCCGCGCTCCTCCCACGGCTCCAGGCCGAGCTGGACCGCGCCCTCACCGAACAGAACGCCTACGCCCGGGAGCTCCTCGGCGGCGTCCTCGCCGCGATCGGCGGCCCGGACGCCCTCCCGGCGCTGCTGCGGGCCTCCTCCGTCGACCTCGGCGACGACCATGACGCCCTGGCGACCGAGATCGTCGACGTGGTCCGATCCGCCCCGGACCGCTCCCGCACGGTCCTGGGCCCCCTGACGGAGGACGACGACCTGGGGGTCGCCAACCGCGCGGAATGGGCCCTGCGCTTCCTCCCGACCGACGAGAAGCCGTAGGTCCTGTCCGGAAAGTCCCGTCCGGGCGGTGACGCCCGCACGCGCTCGACAGAAGGGCCCGGCCTTCCGGCCGGGCCCGTCCGTGTCAGCGGCCGCGTCGCCCGCCGCCTCCCTCGCCGAGGAGGCCCGCCTTGCGCAGGGCGTCGGCCATCGCGCTGTTCGACGGGGCCGCGGCCTGCGAGCGGCCCCGGTCACCGCCACCGCCGCCACCGCCGCCACCGCCGCCACCGCCTCCACGGCGCTGCTGCGGCGGCCGTCCGCTCCGTTCCTTGCGGGGCTGCGGCGCCGGCTCCGCCGTCGCCGTCGCCTCGTCGTCCAGCCGCAGCGTGAGCGAGATCCGCTTCCTGGGGATGTCCACGTCCATCACCTTCACCCGGACCACGTCCCCCGGCTTCACCACGTCCCGAGGGTCCTTCACGAACGTCTTCGACATCGCCGACACATGCACCAGGCCGTCCTGGTGCACGCCGATGTCCACGAACGCCCCGAACGCCGCCACGTTCGTGACCACGCCCTCCAGGAGCATCCCCGCCGCCAGGTCGCCGATCTTCTCGACGCCCTCCTTGAACGTGGCCGTTTTGAACGCGGGCCGCGGGTCACGCCCCGGCTTCTCCAGCTCGCGCAGGATGTCGGTCACCGTCGGCAGACCGAAGGTCTCGTCCACGAAGTCGTCGGCCCGCAGCGACCGCAGCACACCCGTGTTGCCGATCAGCGACGCCACCTCCCCGCCGACCGTCTTCACCATCCGCCGGACCACCGGGTACGCCTCCGGGTGCACCGACGACGCGTCCAGCGGGTCGTCGCCGCCCCGGATCCGCAGGAAGCCCGCACACTGCTCGTACGCCTTCGGACCGAGCCGCGCCACGTCCTTCAGCGCCTTGCGCGACCGGAAGGGGCCGTTGGCGTCCCGGTGCGCCACGATGTTCTCGGCGAGCCCGGCGCCGATGCCGGAGACGCGCGAAAGCAGCGGCGCGGAGGCGGTGTTGACGTCGACGCCGACGCCGTTCACGCAGTCCTCGACCACCGCGTCCAGCGACCGCGAGAGCTTCACCTCGGACAGGTCGTGCTGGTACTGCCCGACCCCGATCGACTTCGGGTCGATCTTCACCAGCTCGGCCAGCGGGTCCTGCAGGCGCCGGGCGATCGAGACGGCGCCGCGCAACGACACGTCCAGGTCCGGGAGTTCCTGCGACGCGAACGCCGACGCTGAGTACACCGACGCGCCCGCCTCCGAGACCATCACCTTGGTGAGCTTCAACTCCGGGTGCTTGGCGATGAGTTCGGCGGCGAGCTTGTCCGTCTCGCGCGAGGCCGTGCCGTTGCCGATGGCGACCAGTTCGACCGCGTGCTCCTTCGCGAGCCGCGCGAGCCTCGCCAGCGACTCGTCCCACCTGTTCGCCGGGACGTGCGGGTAGATCGTGTCGGTGGCCACGACCTTGCCCGTGGCGTCGACGACGGCGACCTTCACCCCCGTACGGAAGCCGGGGTCGAGGCCCAGCGTCGCCCGCGTCCCGGCCGGGGCCGCGAGCAGCAGATCCCGCAGGTTCGCCGCGAAGACCCGTACCGCCTCGTCCTCCGCCGCCGTACGCAGCCGCAGCCGCAGGTCGATCCCCAGGTGGACCAGGATCCGGGTCCGCCAGGCCCAACGGACCGTGTCCAGGAGCCACTTGTCCCCCGGACGCCCCCGGTCGGCCACACCGAAGCGCGAGGCGACCATCCCCTCGTACGAGGAGGGGCCGGGCAGCTCCGACGGCTCCTCCGGCTCCAGCTCGAGGGAGAGCACGTCCTCCTTCTCGCCGCGCAGCATCGCGAGGATCCGGTGCGAGGGCAGCGCGGTGAACGGCTCGGCGAAGTCGAAGTAGTCGGCGAACTTCGCGCCCGCCTCCTCCTTGCCCTCCCGTACCTTCGCGACCAGCCTGCCCCGGCCCCACATCCGCTCGCGCAGTTCGCCGATCAGATCGGCGTCCTCCGAGAACCTCTCGGCGAGGATCGCCCGGGCCCCCTCCAGCGCGGCGGCCGCGTCGGCGACCCCCTTGTCCGCGTCGACGAAGGCCGCCGCGGCGGCCGCCGGCTCCACCGACGGGTCGGCGAGCAGCCCCTCGGCCAGCGGTTCCAACCCGGCTTCGCGGGCGATCTGCGCCTTGGTGCGGCGCTTGGGCTTGAAGGGGAGGTAGATGTCCTCCAGGCGGGCCTTGGTGTCGGCCGCCAGGATCCGCGCCTCCACCTCCGCCGTCAGCTTCCCCTGCTCGCGCACGGAGTCGAGGACGGCGGCCCGCCGGTCCTCCAGCTCCCGCAGATAGCGCAGCCGCTCCTCGAGCGTGCGCAGCTGCGCGTCGTCGAGCATCTCGGTCGCTTCCTTGCGGTAGCGCGCGATGAACGGCACGGTCGAGCCGCCGTCGAGCAGCTCGACGGCCGCCCTCACCTGTCGCTCGCGTACGCCGAGTTCCTCGGCGATCCTGCTTTCGATGGACGTCGTCACGGTGTCCCGACTCGCCTTCTCGTGCCTCAAGCTTGCGAGTGCATTGTGCCGGGTCGGTCACCGGATCGCCGCACGCGCCCCGTCCGCGCGCGGCGAGGCGCCGCGCGCGGGGACGGACCCGTGCTCCGGGCCGGTCAGCCCTTGCCGGTGAGGTCGTCGGGGAACGCGCCCGCGCCCACCGCCGTGACGAGGAAGCCCCGACCCAGCTCCGTCAGGCGTTCCACCCCGGCCGCGCCCAGGTGCTCGTACGGGGCCGCGTCCAGCCGGTCCGTCTCGGCCTCGACGGACTCGCGCAGTCCGGCGCCCGCCTCCGTGAGCTCGCCCTCGGCGTCGATCAGCCCCCGCTCCCGAAGCCGCTCCCGCGCCGCGTCCCAGTCGGCGCGCTGCCAGCCGCGGCTGCCCAGGGCCCAGCGCGGGTTCATGCCCTTGCCGGTGGCGGTGTGGCTGACCAGGGCCTCCAGTGGGTCGAGGCCGGCGGTCAGCAGGGCGGCCAGATGTCCGTCGCCCCGGTGCTCGCGCAGCAGCGTGGCGGCGTGCCAGTACCTCAGGTGCGGCTCGCGCGGCACCGGCAGGTCGGCGTTGGCGGAGTACAGCGGCCGGGCGTGCCGGGTGCAGGCCTCGGTCGCGCGCAGCGCCAGCTCGGCGGCCTCCGCCATCTCGGGCGACGCGATGGCCTCCTCGCCCAGCAGCCGGCGCAGGGTGGCGTCGGCGGTGCGCAGCCGGGCGTCCAGGACGGCCGCCGGGGCGGCGGTCTCCCAGACGGCCGGCAGGTGCCGCGCGAGGAGATCGACGTTGTAGTTGGAGAAGGTCGCGGCGACCGTCCCGGCGCCCACCGCCCCGAGCGCGGCGGCGCGCGCCGCCAGCCGCATGGCGGACGGGTCCCGGAAGCCGAGGGCCGCGAACTCGCGGTCGAGGTCCGGCGAGAAGTAGAGGGTCGAGTGCAGCGGGTTGAGGGCGTTGTGGCAGCGGCGCCCCGCGCGCGGCGGCAGAGAAGTCGTCATGCCCGCACGTTACCGACTGGTCGGTACGACGGGAACCGCCGGGCCCCCGATGGCAGGAAAGGTGGGGTACTCGTCATTGCGGCCGTCCCCCGCCGCGCGAAGGATGAGGGCATGACACAGCGACTCGTCCTCGTCGTCCTCTTCGACGGCGTGCAGAGCCTGGACGTGACCGGACCGGTGGAGGTGTTCGCCGGCGCCGGCCGCTTCGACGGGGGAAGAGCCGGGACCTACCCGATCCGTACCGCCTCGCTCGGCGGAGCCCCCGTCCGTACGCACAGCGGACTGCGGCTGCTGCCGGACTCCACGCTCACCGAGGCCGTCGCGGCCGGGCCCCCGCACACCCTGCTCGTCCCGGGCGGCGAGGGCACCCGCGAGCCGGATCCGCGGCTGATCGCATGGCTGGGCGAGAACGCCCCGCGCGCCGAGCGGCTGGTCTCCGTCTGCACCGGGGCGCTGCTGCTCGCCGAGGCCGGGCTCCTCGACGGGCACCGCGCGACCACGCACTGGGTGGCCTGCGACCATCTCGCCCGCTGCTATCCCGAGGTCGAGGTCGATCCGGACCCGATCTTCGTCAGGGACGGAAGGCTCTCCACCTCCGCCGGGGTGACCGCGGGCATCGATCTGGCGCTCGCTCTGGTCGAGGAGGACCTGGGCCGGGACGCGGCGCTCGCCGTCGCCCGCCATCTCGTCGTCTTTCTGCGCCGCCCGGGCAACCAGGCGCAGTTCAGCGTCCAGCTCGCCGCCCAGACCGCCCGTCGGCAGCCGCTGCGCGAGCTCCAGCACTGGATCACCGAGCACCCCGAAGGGGACCTGTCCGTCGAGTCCCTGGCCGCCCGCGCGCGGCTCTCGCCCCGCCATTTCGCCCGCGCGTTCCACGCGGAGACCGGTACCACCCCCGGCCGCTACGTCGACCGCGTCCGGCTCGAACACGCGCGCCGGCTCCTGGAGGACTCCACCCACGGAGTCCAGGAGGTGGCCAGGGCGGCAGGCTACGGCACGCCCGAAGCCATGCGCCGCGCGTTCGTCAAGGCGCTCGGTACGGCCCCGGCCGACTACCGCCGCCGCTTCCACGCCCCCGTACACCCCACCAGCCGATAGGGACCCCATGCAGATCGCCGTCCTGCTCTACGACCGCTTCACCGCCCTCGACGCCGTCGGCCCCTACGAGCTCCTCGCGCGCCTGCCCGGAGCCGAGACCGTCTTCGTCGCCAAGGAGACCGGCCCGGTCCGGGGCGACCAGGGCAGCATCGCCCTCGTCGCCGACCGGAGTCTCGCCGACGTGCCGCACCCGGACATCGTGCTCGTCCCCGGCGGTCCCGGCGCGCGCCTGGCCATGCACGACCCGGAGATCCTCGCCTGGCTCCGTACCGCCGACGCCACCAGCACCTGGACCACCTCGGTCTGCACCGGCTCCCTGGTCCTCGGGGGCGCCGGCCTGCTCTCCGGCCGCCGGGCCACCAGCCACTGGCTCGCACTCGACGACCTGAAGCCGCTCGGGGCCGAACCCACCGGCGAGCGCGTCGTCTTCGACGGCAAGTACGTCACCGCCGCCGGGGTCTCCTCCGGCATCGACATGGCCCTGCACCTGCTCGGCCGGATCGCGGGGGACGAGACGGCCCAGACGATCCAGCTGCTGACCGAGTACGACCCGCAACCGCCCTACGACGCGGGCTCACCGGCCAAGGCCCCTGCCGCGATCGTCGCGCACTGGCGCGGCGAGAAGGTCCTCGTCCAGGAGGGCTGAGACACCGGGCCCGGGGGTCACACCCCGTACGTGAAGCGGGGCGCTCGGCGCTCCAGGAAGGCGGCGACCCCCTCCGCGGTGTCGCCGCTGCCCCGCGCCTGCTCCGCCCAGTGCGCGTCGCGGTCCGTACGGCCGTCCGCGAACTCCTTCGCCGCGGCCTGCGTCAGCTGCGAGCGCGAGACCAGCACTCGGGCGAACTCGGCCACGCGCTTGTCCAGTTCGCCCGCCGGCAGCACCTCGTCGACCAGGCCGGTGCGCAGCGCCCGGGCTGTGTCGATCAACTCGCCGGAGAAGAGCAGGTACTTGGCGGCCGCCGGCCCGACGAGCGCGGCGAGGCGCCGGGTCGAGGAGGACGGATAGACGATGCCGAGCTTCGACGGGGTGATCCCGAAGAGCGCGCCCTCCTCGGCGAACCGCAGGTCGCAGGCGGCGGCCAGCTGACTGCCGCCCCCCACGCAGTAGCCGCGCACGGCGGCGAGCGTCGGCTTGGGGAAGGCGGCGAGCGCCTCCTCGGCCCGTACCGCGAGCGACTGCTGCTCGTCGCCCGGCTCCCGCAGCGTGGAGATGTCCGCGCCGGCGCAGAAGGTCCCGCCCTCGCCGGTGAGGACCAGCGCGCGCACCGTGCGGTCGGCCGCGAGCGGGGCGAGCAGCGCGGGCAGGCTCCGCCACATCCCGGCCGTCATGGCGTTGCGCTTGGCCGGGTTCGCGATGAGGACGGTGGCGATCCCGTCGGCGACGGAGGTCTTCAGCTGCGGCTCGGTGGGCTCCATGCGGCGGATGCTATCCGGGCCGCCCGACCGTACGATCAAGAAGGGGCAGCGAGGAGGAGACGCGCATGATCCGGGAGTCCCACGACGCGGTACGGGAGAGCAAGAGGCTCAGCCGCAGCTTCGGCTGGCTCGCACTGCTCGGCGCGCTGCTCGTCCTCGGCGGGATTGTCGGTCTTGTCTACACGGGCGTCGCCACGCTCACGTCGATGCTCCTGTTCGGCTGGCTGCTGCTCGTCGGCGGTGTCGTGGGGCTGCTGCACGCCATCGAGTCCCGTGGCACCAGCTACTTCTGGCTGGCCGTCGTGGTCGCCGCGCTGAACCTCGCCGCCGGTGTGGTCGTCATCCGTCACCCGGAGGGCTCGGCCGAGGCGCTGACCATGTTCGCCGCGCTGCTCTTCCTCACCGGTGGTGTCTTCCGGCTGGTGGGGAGTGCGGTGGTGCGCGGGCCGCAGTTCGGCTGGACGCTGCTGCAAGGGGCGTTCGGGCTGCTGCTCGGTGTGCTCGTGCTCCTCGACTGGCCCGACAGCAGCCGCTATGTCATCGGCTGCTTCTTCTCGCTGGCGCTGCTCTTCGACGGGCTCGGCCTGATCGCCATCGGCGTCGGGGGCCGGCGGATCGTCGGCTTGGTCGCACCCCCGGAAGCCACTCTTCCGAAGACGTCAGAAGAAGATCAGGATCAGTCGAACAACTGACGTTGGCATACTCACCCGATCAAAAGCCGGTCGATAAGTGTCGACTTATGGTCAGTAGCCCGGTGCGGACCGGCGGATTACCAAGACTCGACCTGTGGCGACAATCGAGCACGAGGGTGGGAGCCGGACTATGGAGAGCCGCGGGAGCGTGCCCGCCCGGCCACCGTCCTACGAAGGGGTCTGGCGCTTCACCGCTCCCGCGGTCGACGTCTCCGTTCCGCAGGCCAGGCATGCTGTACGCGATCTTCTGATCCGTCAAGGAGTACCGGTCCACGAGGACACCGTCCAAGGACTGCTCCTGATCGTCTCGGAGCTGGTGACCAACGCCGTCAAGCACGCGGCGCTGCTCTCCCCGGAAGTGGCGGTGGAGGTGGCCATCGGAGCGGAGTGGATCCGGGTGTCCGTCGAGGACAACCATCCCTACCGCCCCAAGGCGCTGGAGGCGGACTACGGCCAGACGGGCGGCCGCGGGCTGCTCCTGGTGCGGGAGACCGCGCTGGAGGCGGGCGGGACGTGCGACGTGGAGCACACCGCGAGCGGCGGCAAGATCATCTGGGCCGCGCTGCCCCTGACCCCACGGATGACGGCGCCCGGAGGCGTGCCCGCGCCGCCCGGAACCCTGCCGGGCGGCGTCCCCGGAACCGTGCCCGCGCCCGGTGGCGCTCCCCCGTACGGAAACGTTCCCCCGGCCGGGATCACCAGCCCCCGGCCGGACCCGTCAGCTCCCTGATCGCCGGACGCGCCGCGTCCAGCACGGTCATGAACCAGGCGGAGAACGGCGCGGTCGCGTGCCGCTCGGCCAGCTCGGCCGCCGTCACGAAGGCGGCCTCCTCGACCTCCTCCGGGTCCGGCCGCAGCTGTGCCTGCACCATGCCGACGAAGAGGTGGTTGTACTCCTGCTCCACCAGGCCCGAGGCCGGGTCCGGGTGGTTGTAGCGGACGGTGCCCGCCTCGGCGAGCAGCGAGGGCGAGACGCCCAGCTCCTCGTGGGTACGCCGGGCGGCGGCCGCGAACGGCGCCTCGCCCGGGTACGGGTGACCGCAGCAGGTGTTCGACCAGACACCGGGGGAGTGGTACTTGCCGAGCGCGCGGCGCTGCAGCAGCAGACGGCCCGCCTCGTCGAAGAGGAACACCGAGAACGCGCGGTGCAACTGCCCCGGCGCCTGATGCGCGGCGAGCTTCTCGGCCGTGCCGATGGTGTTGCCGTCCTCGTCGACCAGCTCGAGCATGATCGACGCCTGGACGCCGTTCGAAGAGACTCCGTTCGGCGAGCTGTGTGCCGCGGTGGCTGGTGTGGTCGGCATACCCGTCCTTCGCTTCGGTGTCGGCCCGGTGGGGGCACCTCAGTCTGCCGTACAAAAGCGGCTTGTCCGTACTTCGGCGGCCGGACGCGGCCGTGCCCACCGCACCGGAGTACATCCCGGTGCGGCGGGCACGGCCGTCAGGTCAGCCGCCGAACACCCCCGGACAGCCGACCGCGCCCGAGGACACGGGATCGCAACCGCCCGGGACCAGGGCCGTCATGGCCTCCTCCGCGACCCGGAGACCCGGCCCGGCCCCGTACCGCGAATCCGGTACGGGGCCGAACTCCGGGTCGTACTCCGGGTGGCCGAGCACCTCCCCGTGGGTCACCGGGTGTCGGCGGGCCGCAGGACATAGCCGGTGTAGCCGTACTCCCCGCCGTGGTCCCGGCGCAGGGCGATCTCCTCGCGGGTGGAGGCGAGCGCCTCGGCCATGCCCGGCGCGGCGGGGTTCGCGGCGTCGGCCCGCTCGCCGAGCGGGCCGTAGTACGCGTCCCAGTCGCTCTCGGGCTGCGGAACGACGCCGAGGACGCGATAACCGGCCGCGACGCATGCCGCGGTGTTCTCGGCGGTGGTACGGAGCCGGTAGTGCCGCTCCCAGAACGCGCGGGCCTCCGGGCCCGGCTCGTCGACGGTCCACTCGCACTCGGTGAGCACCAGCGTGCCCCCGGGGGCGAGCAGCCTCCGCCAGGAGGCGAGCGCGGTGTCGAAACCGATGGAGTAGGCCGAGCTCTCGGCCCAGACGAGATCGAAGGACCCGTCCGGGAGCGGAAGCTCGCCCATGTCGGCGTGGAGCGTACGGATCGAGTCGCCGAGGCCCCGGGCGTCGGCGGCCTCGCGCAGCTCCCGCAGGAACGGCTCGTGCAGATCCACCGCCGTCACCTCGGCGCCCGCCTCGGCGGCCAGGAGCAGCGCGGCGCGGCCGGGCCCGCAGCCCAGGTCGAGCGCGCGCGGACGCTCGGGAAGCTGGCTGGGGCTCCCCCCGCGCCCCCCAGGGGCGTAGAGGGCGAGTGCCAGCAGGCGGCGGGTGGTGGTGTCGGAACCCGGGCCCTGCCGCGGAAGACCGTGGTGCAGGGCGAAGAACGCTTCGTACAGAGCGTTGTTGTTGTCGGACAACGTGGGAAACCCTTGTGTGAGAGGGGCCCCGGCCGATGCCGTGACATGCCGGTCCCGTGATGCGGGGAACCGGGGAATCAGATCAGCCGGAGACCCGGGAGCTGAAGCCGGACCGGGCGCTGCCGCACTGGGCAGCCTCCATCGCGACGGTCATCGACCTCAGCTCCTCTCCACCTCACGTCCGTCCGAGGAGACTAACAGGGATCACAGACACAGCTTGGCCTCGTGCGCCGCGTGGCCTGCGGGCTCCAGCTGGAAGGTGCAGTGCTCCACATCGAAGTGCGAGCCCAGGCATCCCTGCAGGTCGTGCAGCATCTTCTCGTGCCCCACCGAGTCCAGGGCGGCCTGGTCGACCACCACGTGGGCGGAGAGGACCGGCATCCCGGAGGTGATCGTCCAGGCGTGCAGGTCGTGGACGTCCTCGACGCCGGGCAGGGCCAGTATGTGCGACCGCACCTCCGCCATGTCGACGCCCTTGGGGGCCGACTCCAGGAGCACGTCCAGTGTCTCGCGCAGCAGCTTGACCGTGCGGGGCACGATCATCAGGCCGATCAGGATCGACGCGATCGGGTCCGCGTACTGCCAGCCGGTCGCGAGGATGACGCCGGCGGCGACGAGCACCGTCACCGAACCCAGCGCGTCCGCGAGCACCTCCAGATAGGCCCCGCGCACATTGAGGCTCTCCTTCTGCCCGCGGACGAGCAGGGAGAGCGAGATCATGTTGGCGACCAGACCGATCAGCGCGAACGTGATCGTCAAGCCGCCCTTGGTCTGGGCCGGCTCGATGAACCGCTGGATCGCCTCGTACAGCACATAACCGCCGACGCCGAGCAGCAGCAGACAGTTGGCGAGCGCGGCCAGGATCTCCGCCCGGGCGAAGCCGAAGGTGCGGTTCTCGGTGGGTGGACGGTTGGCGAAGTGGATCGCGAGCAGGGCCATCGCCAGGCCGACCGCGTCGGTCGCCATGTGGGCCGCGTCGGCGATCAGCGCGAGCGAGTCGGCGAGGATGCCGCCGACGATCTCGATCACCATCACGGAGAGGGTGATCGTGAGCGCGACGCGCAGCCGGCCCTTGTAGGCCGCCGCCGCCGTACCCGTCGGCGGCGGGCCGCCGTGGCTGTGCCCGTGATCGTGTCCAGCCCCCATGACAAGGCCTCCCGGTCGTGTCGTTCCTGTGCCCCGAGGGGCAAGTGAACTACGGGTGGGGGGTATCCGCAACACGGCACTGAACACCGTTGTCAACTGCCTGACCTGCGGTTATGTCCGCAGGTCAGGCGCTCGCGGCGATCATGGCCGTTGCAGGCGCGGGCGGACACCGGCGGCGGGAGGCGGCGGGACGCGGTTTGTGGGGCGGGGCGCCGATCGCCCATGATGATCTCCGCAGGACGCGGTCCGCTCGCGGTGATGCGAGTGGGCCCGGGGGAGTCCTCGTCGCGAAGCCTCGGTGAACTCGCGCTTTCGTTCATCCGATAGCCTCGGCCGACGTGCCGCCGCCCGACGCCGGGCCGCACCCACCATGCCCGGGGCCGTGTGCCAAGGGCCCGCCGGCCCCGTCCGCCAGCTCCAAGGAGTGAGTTCGTCTGTCGACCGCCATCCTCACCGGTCCGCCGGCACCCGGATCATCGCTCGACGGCGATCTGCGGTCGCTCGGCTTCGACGTCAGGGTCGCCTCGGGGCCGCACGAGACGGGCGCACTGCTCGCCGCCGTACCGGCCGCCGAACGCGTCGCCGTGGTCGACCCCCGGTTCGTCGGACACCTCCACGCACTGCGCCTGGCCCTCACCGACCCCCGCTTCCCCGCGGCCGCCGCCCCCGGTGTGCTCTCGGCCCAGGGCGAGGCCCGTCCGGCGCTGACCCGCGCGCTGGCCGACGCCCCGGCGGGCGAGAGCCTGCCCGACGCCCTCGCCGACGCCCTCGGCGCCGACGGCGTGGCCGTGCACCGCCCCGAGCTCGGTTCGCTCGTCGCCGCCGTGCCGGTCGACGCCGAGGCCCGCCACGCGGCCCGCGCCGCCGTCGCCGCCGTCGACGACGAGGCCGTCCGCCTGCGCTCCGCGGTCAAGGCCCACGACGGCTTCTTCACGACCTTCTTCATCAGCCCGTACTCCCGTTACATCGCCCGCTGGTGCGCCCGGCGCGGGCTGACCCCCAACCAGGTCACGACCGCCTCGCTGCTCACCGCGCTCGTCGCGGCCGGCTGCGCCGCCACCGGCGAGCGCGGCGGCTACCTCGCCGCCGGCGTCCTGCTCCTCGTCTCCTTCGTCCTGGACTGCACCGACGGGCAGCTCGCCCGCTACTCCCTCCAGTACTCCACGATGGGCGCCTGGCTCGACGCCACCTTCGACCGCGCCAAGGAGTACGCCTTCTACGCGGGCCTCGCCCTCGGCGCCGCACGCGACGGCGACGACGTCTGGGCGCTCGCGCTGGGCGCGATGGTCCTGATGACCTGCCGCCATGTCGTGGACTTCTCCTTCAACGAGGCGAACCACGACGCCCAGGCCAACACGAGCCCCACCGCGGCCCTCTCCGACCGGCTGAACAGCGTCGGCTGGACCGTCTGGGCCCGCCGCATGATCATCCTTCCGATCGGCGAGCGCTGGGCGATGATCGCGGTCCTCACCGCCGTCACCACGCCCCGCGTCGTCTTCTACGCCCTGCTCGTCGGCTGCGCCTTCGGCGCCTGCTACACCACGGCCGGTCGCGTCCTGCGCTCGGTGACCCGCAAGGCGCGCCGCACCGACCGCGCCGCCCAGGCGCTCGCCGACCTCGCGGACCCGGGCCCGCTCGCCGAGCTGGTGGCCAAGGCCGCGCGGCGACCCCTGCCCGTACCGCCGCCGGTGCTCGCCCTGCTCGGCGCCGCGCTCCTGTTCGGGGTCGCCGCGACCCAGGACATCGGCAGTTGGGCCGTCGTCGGCGCCGCCGCCGGCTACGCGATCCTCGCCGGGCTCGCCGTCGCCCGCCCCCTCAAGGGCGCCCTCGACTGGCTCGTCCCGCCCGTCTTCCGCGCCGCCGAGTACGGCACCGTCCTTCTGATCGCCGCCCAGGCGGACGCCCCCGGGGCGCTGCCCGCCGCATTCGGGCTGATCGCGGCGGTCGCCTACCATCACTACGACACGGTGTACCGCATCCGCGGCGGCACCGGCGCGCCGCCCTCGTGGCTGGTGCGCACCATCGGCGGTCACGAGGGCCGCACGCTCCTGGTGACCCTGCTCGCCGCTCTGCTCGCGAGCCGTGGCGACGACTTCACCCTGGCGCTCACCGCCCTCGCGGTCGCCGTTGCGCTCGTGGTGCTCGTGGAGTCCATCCGCTTCTGGGTGTCCTCCGGAGCACCCGCCGTACATGACGAAGGAGAAACAGCATGATTGGCCTCGTACTGGCAGCCGGTGCCGGAAGGCGTCTGCGCCCCTACACCGACACGCTCCCGAAGGCCCTCGTGCCTGTCGACGGTGACACCACCGTCCTCGACCTGACTCTGAAGAACTTCGCGGAGGTCGGCCTCACCGAGGTCGCCATCGTCGTCGGCTACCGCAAGGAGGCCGTGTACGACCGCAAGGCGGCCCTGGAGGAGAAGTACGGCGTCACGCTCACCCTGATCGACAACGACAAGGCCGAGGAGTGGAACAACGCCTACTCCCTGTGGTGCGCCCGTGACGTCCTGAAGAAGGGCGTCATCCTCGCCAACGGCGACACCGTGCACCCGGTCTCCGTCGAGAAGACCCTGCTCGCCGCGCGCGGCGACGGCCAGAAGATCATCCTCGCCCTCGACACGGTGAAGAGCCTCGCCGACGAGGAGATGAAGGTCGTCACCGCCGACGGCAAGGGCGTCCAGCGCATCACCAAGCTGATGGACCCGGCCGACGCCACCGGCGAGTACATCGGCGTCACCCTCATCGAGGCCGAGGCCGCCGAGGAGCTCGCCGACGCCCTGAAGGCCACCTTCGAGCGCGACCCCGACCTCTACTACGAGGACGGCTACCAGGAGCTCGTCAACCGCGGCTTCACCGTCGACGTCGCGCCCATCGGCGACGTGAAGTGGGTGGAGATCGACAACCACGACGACCTGGCGAAGGGCCGTGACATCGCGTGCCAGTACTGACCCGGCTCATTCCGTCGCCGGTCGTCGTCGACATCCGCCGAGGAGCGCTGGAGGACCTGTCCGCGCTCCTCGCGGACCAGCGGATCTCCAGCAACGGCAAGATCGCCGTCGCCATCAGCAGCGGCTCCGGCGTCAAGCTGCGTGACCGCTTCGCCCCCGAGCTGCCCGGCGCCGACTGGTACCCCGTCGAGGGCGGCACCATCGACGCGGCCGTCAAGCTCGCCGACGCGATGCGCGGCCAGCGGTACGACGCCGTCGTCGCGCTCGGCGGCGGCAAGATCATCGACGTGACCAAGTACGCGGCGGCCCGTGTCGGCCTGCCGCTGGTCGCCATCGCCACGAACCTGTCGCACGACGGCATCTGCTCGCCGATCTCCACCCTCGACAACGACAACGGCCGCGGCTCCTACGGCGTCCCGACCCCGATCGCGCTGGTCATCGACCTCGACGTGATCCGGGACGCCCCGGTGCGCTTCGTCCGCTCCGGCATCGGCGACGCGATCTCCAACCTCTCCGCCATCGCGGACTGGGAGCTCTCGCACGCCCAGACCGGCGAGAAGGTCGACGGCCTGGCCGCGGCCATGGCCCGCAGCGCGGGCGAAGCGGTGCTCCGGCACCCCGGCGGCGTCGGCGACGACGACTTCCTCGTCACCCTCTCCGAGGGCCTGGTGATGTCCGGCATCGCCATGTCCATCAGCGGCGACAGCCGGCCCTCCTCGGGCGCCTGCCACGAGATCAGCCACGCCTTCGACCTGCTCTTCCCGGCCCGCGCGGCCAGCCACGGCGAGCAGTGCGGCCTCGGCGCGGCCTTCGCGATGCACCTGCGCGGCGCGCGCGACGAGTCCGCGCTGATGGTCGACACCCTGCGCCGGCACGGCCTGCCCGTGCTGCCGGAGGAGATCGGCTTCAGCGTGGACGAGTTCGTCCGGGCCGTCGAGTTCGCCCCGCAGACCCGTCCGGGCCGCTTCACCATCCTCGAACACCTCGACCTGTCCACAGACGAGATCAGGGACGCGTACGCCGACTATGCCAAGACCATCCGTAGCTGAGCTCCGTCCGGTCGTCCACCCGGCGGGAGTGAAGGACCGGCGCAGCGGTGAGCACTGGGGCGGCCGCCTGTACATGCGGGAGGTCTCGCTGCGTATCACCCGGCATCTGGTCGGCACCCGGGTCACGCCCAACCAGCTGACCTATGTGATGACCGTGTGCGGCGTCCTCGCCGCCCCGGCCTTGCTGATCCCGGGCATCTGGGGCGCCGTCCTCGGCGTCGTCGCGGTCCAGCTCTACCTGCTGCTCGACTGCGTCGACGGCGAGGTGGCCCGCTGGAAGAAGCAGTTCTCGCTGGGCGGTGTCTACCTGGACCGGGTCGGCGCCTACCTGTGCGACGCGGCGGTCCTCGTCGGCTTCGGCCTGCGCGCCGCCGACCTGTGGGGTCCGGGGCGCGTCGACTGGCTGTGGGCCTTCCTCGGCACCCTCGCCGCCCTCGGCGCCATCCTGATCAAGGCCGAGACCGACCTGGTCGGCGTCGCCCGCCACCAGGGCGGGCTGCCGCCGGTCAAGGAGGCGGCCTCCGAGCCGCGCTCCTCCGGCATGGCGCTGGCCCGCAAAGCCGCCGCCGCGCTCAAGTTCCACCGGCTGATCCTCGGCATCGAGGCCTCGCTGCTGATCCTGGTCCTCGCGATCGTGGACGCCGCCCGGGGCGACCTGTTCTTCTCGCGGCTCGGTGTCGCGGTCCTCGCGGGCATCGCGCTGGTCCAGACCCTGCTGCACCTGGTGTCGATCCTGGCGTCGAGCCGGCTGAAGTGAGGACAAGCGTGAGTACGCCGATGAAGCTGGGCGCCGTCATCATCACCATGGGCAACCGGCCCGACGACCTGCGCGCCCTTCTCGACTCGGTCGCCAAGCAGGACGGCGACCCGATCGAGGTCGTCGTGGTCGGCAACGGCGCCCCCGTCACCGGGGTGCCGGACGGCGTCCGCACCATCGAGCTGCCGGAGAACCTGGGCATCCCCGGCGGCCGCAACGTCGGCATCGAGGCCTTCGGCCCCGGCGGCACCGACGTGGACGCCCTGCTCTTCCTGGACGACGACGGTCTGCTGGCCGGCACGGACACCGCCGAGCTGATCCGGCAGGCGTTCACCGCCGACCCGCGGCTGGGCATCATCAGCTTCCGGATCGCGGACCCGGAGACCGGCGTCACCCAGCGCAGGCACGTACCGCGCCTGCGGGCAGCCGACCCCATGCGCTCCTCGCGGGTGACCACCTTCCTCGGTGGCGCCAACGCCGTCCGTACGAAGGTGTTCGCCGAGGTCGGCGGCCTGCCGGACGAATTCTTCTACGCCCATGAGGAGACCGATCTCGCCTGGCGCGCCCTCGACGCCGACTGGATGATCGACTACCGTTCCGACATGGTGCTGCTCCACCCCACCACCGCGCCATCCCGGCACGCGACCTACCACTTCAACGTGGCGCGCAACCGCGTGTGGCTGGCTCGCCGCAACCTCCCCGCACCCCTGGTTCCGGCGTATCTCGGTGTCTGGCTGTTGCTCACGCTGGCACGGCGGCCGTCCGTCTCCGCCCTCAAGGCATGGTTCGGCGGTTTCCGGGAAGGGTGGACGACTTCCTGCGGACCGCGCCGCCCCATGAAGTGGCGTACGGTGTGGCGGCTGACCCGACTGGGACGCCCACCCGTCGTCTGACATCGTGGTACCCGACTTGCCGCGCATCTTGAATACGAAAGTTTCGACTTGTGAGTGACACAACCCACGACGGTGCGGTCGCGACGAGCTCCCCGCCGTCCGCCGACGACGGCCTGAGCCCCGCCGCGCTCGCCGCCAAGCACGGTCTGTCGGTCAGCGGCGCCCGGCCGGGGCTCTTCGAGTACGTCCGGCAGCTGTGGGGCCGGCGCCACTTCATCCTGGCCTTCTCCCAGGCGAAGCTCACCGCCCAGTACAGCCAGGCCAAGCTCGGCCAGCTCTGGCAGGTGGTCACCCCCCTGCTCAACGCGATGGTCTACTTCCTGATCTTCGGACTGATCCTGGAAGCCGACCGGGGCATGACGCGCGAGGTGTACATCCCCTTCCTCGTGACCGGCGTCTTCGTGTTCACCTTCACCCAGAGCTCCGTCATGGCCGGGGTCCGGGCGATCTCCGGCAACCTCGGTCTGGTACGGGCGCTGCACTTCCCCCGCGCCTCTCTCCCGATCTCCTTCGCGCTCCAGCAGCTCCAGCAGCTGCTGTTCTCGATGATCGTGCTCATCGCCATCGCGGTCGCCTTCGGCAGCTACCCGTCGCTCAGCTGGCTGCTGATGATCCCCGCGCTGGTCCTGCAGTTCCTCTTCAACGCCGGTCTGGCCATGATCGTGGCGCGGATGGGCGCCAAGACGCCCGACCTCGCCCAGCTGATGCCCTTCATCATGCGCACCTGGATGTACTCGTCCGGCGTGATGTTCTCGATCCCGGTGATGCTCGCGGACCAGCCGGCCTGGATCGCCGACCTCCTTCAGTACAACCCGGCCGCCCTGCACATGGACCTGATCAGGTTCGCCCTGATCGACGGCTACGTCTCCGACAACCTGCCGCCGCACGTCTGGTTCGCCACGCTCGCCTGGTCCGTGCTCGTGGGCCTGGGCGGCTTCGTCTACTTCTGGAAGGCCGAGGAGAGGTACGGCCGTGGCTGAGACCGGCACTCAGGGACGCGTTCCCACCGTCATCGCGGACAACGTCCACATCGTCTACCGCGTCAACGCCGGCGGCGGCGGCAAGGGAAGCGCCACCGCCGCGCTGAACCGCATCATCCGCCGGAAGAAGAGCGACAGCGCCCGCGGCGTCCGCAAGGTGCACGCCGTGCGCGGAGTCACCTTCACCGCCTACCGCGGAGAGGCCATCGGCCTCATCGGCTCCAACGGCTCCGGCAAGTCGACCCTGCTGCGCGCCATCGCCGGGCTGCTCCCCACGGAGAGCGGCAAGGTGTACACCGACGGCCAGCCCTCGCTCCTCGGGGTCAACGCGGCGCTGATGAGCGACCTCACCGGCGAACGCAACGTCATTCTCGGCGGTCTCGCCATGGGCATGACCAAGGAGGAGATCCGCGACCGGTACCAGGGCATCGTCGACTTCTCCGGCATCAACGAGAAGGGCGACTTCATCAGTCTGCCGATGCGCACGTACTCCTCCGGTATGGGCGCCCGGCTCCGCTTCGCCATCGCGGCCGCCAAGAACCACGACGTCCTCATGATCGACGAGGCGCTCGCGACCGGCGACCGCAAGTTCCAGATCCGCTCCGAGGAGCGGATCCGCGAGCTCCGCAAGGAGGCCGGCACGGTCTTCCTGGTCAGCCACAGCAACAAGTCGATCAGGGACACCTGCGATCGAGTGCTGTGGCTGGAGAAGGGCGAGCTGCTGATGGACGGGCCCACGGAAGAGGTCCTCAAGGCGTACGAGCGCGAGACCGGGAAGTAGCTCCGCACCTCGCGCGAACGGGTCCTGCCGGCGACAACCGGCAGGACCCTCGCCGTTTCCGCGCGTCGAGCCCCGACCTGGAATGTTCATGCGGTCAACATCGGGCAGGATGAGCCCATGGCAGCCTTCTCGGGGGGAAAGTCCTACCACCACGGCGATCTGCGCAACGCGCTGATCGCCGCGGCCGTCGACCTCGCCACCGAAGGCGGCCCCGAACGGGTCGTGCTGCGCGAGGCCGCGCGCCGGGTCGGCGTCTCGCCCACCGCCGCCTACCGCCACTTCGACGGGCGGGGCGAGCTGCTGCGCGCCGTCAAGATCCACGCCCAGCGGGCGCTCGCCGACGCCATGGACCGCGCCGCCGCCCGCACCCCGGGCGCCGACGATCCCGCCGTCGCCGCCGAGCTGCGGCTCGCCGCCCTCGGCCGCGGCTACGTCGGCTTCGCCCTCGACCAGCCCGGGCTCTACCGCGCCGCCTTCTGCACCCCCCGACCCTCCTGCGCGGACCGCTTCGCACCCGCCGTACCCGCCGCGGAGTCCGAACCCGAGATCCGGGCGTTCACGCTGCTCACCGACGCGCTGGCCGCCCTGGCCCGGACCGGCCGCGTCCAGGACCGGGCCCGGCCGGCGACCGAGGTGGCGGCATGGTCCGCCGTGCACGGACTGTCCCTCCTGCTGCTCGACGGTCCCCTCCGGCGGCTCCCCGCGCAGCGCCGCCACGACGTCGTCGAGTCCACCCTCGCCATGGTCGTCTCCGGCGCCCGCGCCGAGTGAAGGCCGACGGAGAGTGAACTTCCGCCACCCGAAGGAAAGTTGACGCGCACGGCGAAGTTTTCCCGGTGTGCTCCGCACCCCGGAGCGGCGTCGGGCGTTGTACAACGTAAGCTGTAGCGGTGCTGATTCGTGGCAAGTGGGGCGATACCCCCTAGCATCCCGGCCGCCAGGCGGTGATCCCTCCGGGGAAGACCGGTGGCGTGTCCGAAATAGGATGGATTGGATCGGCAGTGTAGAACAGGAGATGTGACGGCCATGACGCGAAATCTCCAGCTCCCCGAGGGTGTCGCCGTCCCCGCGTCGGGCAGCCCTCAGTGACGGGATCCCGGCAGGTGCGCCCCGACGCCACATCGCGCGCCACGCTCGACAAGGCCACGGACGAGAACTTCCCCGTGGCCCCCTTCTTCCTGCCACGGGCCTGGCGCGACGACCTCATGGCCGTGTACGGCTACGCCCGCCTCGTCGACGACATCGGCGACGGCGACCTCGCGCCCGGCGGCGCCGACGCCCGCCACCTCGGCGTCGACCCCGGCCGGGCCGAGGACCGGCTCGCGATGCTGGACGCCTTGGAGGCCGATCTCGCGCGGGTCTTCGGCTCCACGCACGGCACCCCCCGGCACCCGCTGCTGCGGGCGCTCCTGCCGACCGTCCAGCGCTGCGGCCTCACCCCCGACCCCTTCCTCGGGCTGATCGAGGCCAACCGCCAGGACCAGCTCGTACGCCGCTACGAGACCTACGACGACCTCGTCGCCTACTGCGAACTCTCCGCCAACCCCGTCGGCCGTCTCGTCCTCGCGATCACCGGCACCCAGACCCCCGAGCGCGTCCGCCGCTCCGACGCGGTCTGCACCGCCCTGCAGATCGTCGAGCACCTCCAGGACGTCGCCGAGGACCTCCGCCGGGACCGGATCTATCTCCCCGCCGAGGACCTGAAGCGGTTCCACGTCACCGAGGCCGACCTCGCCCGGCCGACCGCCGGCGCGTCGGTGCGCGCCCTGATCGCCTTCGAGGCCGCACGCGCCCGGGCGCTCCTCGACGACGGAACCCCCCTGATCGGCAGCGTCCACGGCAGGCTGCGCCTGCTGCTCGCGGGCTTCACCGCCGGCGGGCACGCGGCGCTCGACGCGATCGCCGCCGCCGGTTTCGACGTCCTGCCGAGGCCCCCCAAGGCCACCACAGCGAGTCTGATGCGCCAAGCGGGAACGGTCCTGCTCCGAGCGCGGAGAGAGGGGTGAGCCGCCCCGTGGAGGAACAGACGGAGGCGTCCGCACCGGTACAGGCGGCGTACAGCTACTGCGAGGCCGTCACCGGACAGCAGGCCCGCAACTTCGCCTACGGGATCCGACTGCTGCCCACCGAGAAGCGGCAGGCCATGTCGGCGCTGTACGCCTTCTCCCGGCGCGTCGACGACATCGGCGACGGCACCCTCGCGCCCGACGCCAAGCGGGACCGGCTCGAATCCACCCGCGCCCTGCTGGACCGGATCCGCAAGGGCGCCGTGGACGAGGACGACACCGACCCCGTCGCCGTCGCGCTCACCGACGCGTCCCGCCGCTTCCCGATCCCGCTCGGCGGCCTCGACGAACTCATCGACGGCGTACTGATGGACGTCCGCGGCGAGACGTACGAGACCTGGGAGGACCTCAAGGTCTACTGCCGGTGCGTCGCCGGCGCCATCGGACGGCTCTCGCTCGGCGTCTTCGGCACCCAGCCCGGCGCCCACGGTGCCGAGCGCGCCCCCGAGTACGCCGACACCCTGGGGCTCGCCCTCCAGCTGACCAACATCCTCCGTGACGTACGGGAGGACGCCGGGAACGGGCGCACCTACCTGCCCGCCGACGACCTGGCCAAGTTCGGCTGCGGCGACGGCTTCACGAGCGACACACCGCCGGCCGGGGCCGACTTCACCGGACTCGTCCACTTCGAGGTCCGCCGCGCACGGGCCCTGTTCGCCGAGGGCTACCGCCTGCTGCCCATGCTCGACCGGCGCAGCGGTGCCTGTGTCGCCGCCATGGCCGGGATCTACCGGCGCCTGCTCGACCGGATCGAACGCGACCCCGAGGCCGTCCTGCGCGGACGCGTCTCCCTGCCCGGTCGGGAGAAGGCGTACGTCGCCGTGCGCGGCCTCTCCGGCCTCGACACCCGCCACATCGCCCGCCGCACCGTCAGGAGGCGCGCGTGACGCCCCCGTACGAGCCGGGACGGCGGGCAACCCGTACGGCACCCGGCGCGTCCCTGTCCGCGACGGCCCGAGGGGGGAGCGCATGACCACCGACGCCACGCTCGAAGGCCCACCGCCGCACGCCGTCGTCGTCGGCGGCGGCCTCGCCGGGATCACGAGCGCGCTGCGCCTGGCGGGCGCCGGAGTCCGCGTCACCCTGCTCGAAGGACGGCCGCGGCTCGGCGGCCTCGCGTTCTCCTTCCGGCGCGGCGACCTCACCGTCGACAACGGCCAGCACGTCTACCTGCGCTGCTGCACCGCCTACCGCTGGTTCCTCGACCGCATCGACGGCGCGCACCTGGCGCCCCTGCAGAAGCGCCTGGACGTGCCCGTCCTCGATGTCGCCCACCCCCGCGGCCCCCGCCTCGGACGGCTGCGCCGTACCGCCCTTCCCGTACCCCTCCACCTCGCCCGGAGCCTGGCCGGCTATCCGCACCTCTCCCTCGGGGAGCGGGCGAGCGTCGGACGCGCGGCGCTCGCGCTGAAGCGGCTCGACCCCGCCGACCCGGCGCTCGACGGCATCGACTTCGGCACCTGGCTCGGCCGGCACGGCCAGTCCCCGCGCGCCATCGAGGCCCTCTGGGACCTGGTCGGCGTGGCCACGCTCAACGCCACCGCGTCCCACGCCTCCATGGGCCTGGCCGCGATGGTGTTCAAGACCGGTCTGCTCTCCGAGCCGGGCGCGGCCGACATCGGCTGGGCCCATGTGCCGCTCGGCGACCTGCACGACACCCTGGCCCGCAAGGCCCTCGACTCCCTCGGGGTCCGCACCGACCTGCGGACCAAGGCCGAGCGGATCACCCGCACCGACGACGGGCGCTGGGCGGTCGCGGTGCCGGGGGAGACGATCGAGGCGGACTGCGTCGTGCTCGCCGTACCGCAGCGCGAGACCCGCGAACTCCTCCCCGACGGTGCCCTCGACGACCCCGACCGGCTCCTCGACATCGGCACCGCCCCCATCCTCAACCTGCATGTCGTCTACGACCGCAAGGTGCTCCGGCAGCCGTTCTTCACCGCCCTGGGCTCCCCCGTCCAGTGGGTCTTCGACCGCACCGACTCCTCCGGTCTCACGGGTGGCGGGCAGTACCTCGCCGTCTCCCAGTCGGCCGCCCAGGACGACATCGACGAGCCCGTCGCCGTCCTGCGCGAGCGCTACCTCCCCGAGCTGGAGCGGCTGCTGCCCGCCGCGCGCGGCGCCGGGATCCGGGACTTCTTCGTGACCAGGGAGCGGACGGCGACGTTCGCCCCGGCCCCGGGCGTCGGCCGGCTCCGCCCCGGCGCCCGCACCCGCGCCCCCGGCCTCTACCTGGCCGGTGCGTGGACCGCCACCGGTTGGCCCGCGACCATGGAGGGTGCCGTCCGCAGTGGTTTCAGCGCCGCGGGTGCCGCGCTCTCGGCCCTCGGCCGCCACCATGAACATCCGCTGCAGGAGGCGGTATGAGTGTGAGTACTGGAACAAGAGGAGAGACCGTGCCGACTGTGCCCCCGGTGAAACCGGCCGTCGACACCGCGGACGTGACCGCGCTGCTGGAGCGGGGGCGGACCCTGTCCACCCCCGTACTGCGGGCGGCCGTCGACCGGCTCGCACCGCCCATGGACACGGTGGCCGCCTACCACTTCGGCTGGATCGACGCCCACGGCAACCCCGCCGACGGCGACAGCGGGAAGGCGGTGCGCCCCGCGCTCGCGCTGATCTCCGCCGAGGCGGCCGGGGCGCCGGCCGAGGTCGGCGTCCCCGGCGCCGTCGCCGTGGAGCTCGTCCACAACTTCTCGCTGCTGCACGACGACCTGATGGACGGCGACGAGCAGCGCCGCCACCGCGACACCGTCTGGAAGGTGCACGGCCCCGCCCAGGCGATCCTCGTCGGCGACGCCCTGTTCGCGCTCGCCAACGAACTACTGCTCGAACTCGGCACCGTCGAGGCCGGCCGCGCGACCCGCCGGCTGACCACCGCCACGCGCAAGCTCATCGACGGACAGGCCCAGGACATCTCCTACGAGCACCGCGAGCGGGTCACCGTCGAGGAGTGCCTGGAGATGGAGGGCAACAAGACGGGCGCGCTGCTCGCCTGCGCCGTCTCGATCGGGGCCGTCCTCGGCGGCGCCGACGACCGCACGGCGGACAAGCTGGAGGAGTACGGCTACCACCTCGGCCTCGCCTTCCAGGCCGTCGACGACCTGCTCGGCATCTGGGGCGACCCCGAGTCGACCGGGAAGCGCACCTGGAGCGATCTGCGCCAGCGCAAGAAGTCCCTGCCGGTCGTCGCCGCCCTCGCCGCGGGCGGACCGGCCTCCGAGCGGCTCGGCGAACTCCTGGCCGCCGACGCCAAGTCCAACGAGTTCGAGTCCTTCTCGGAGGAGGAGTTCGCCACCCGCGCGGCCCTCATCGAGGAGGCCGGCGGCCGCGACTGGACCTCCCGGGAGGCCCGCCGCCAGCACGCCATCGCCATCGAGGCCCTGCACGAGGTCGACATGCCCGAGCGGGTCAGGGCGCAGCTCACCGCGCTCGCCGACTTCGTCGTCGTACGGAAGAGATGATCACCATCACCCTGATATGAGCTCGCGGTCGCCGGCCGGTGCCCTCCGGCGCCGGCCGACGGCAGACCCGAAGAAGCAGAAGTAGACCTACTGCACGAAGGGGAAGCCATGACAGCGACGACCGACGGAAGCGCCGGGGCCGTGGGCCCCAGCATGACCGCGGCCCATGCGACACCCGACACCGCGCCCGCGGCGCCCGGCCTCGACGAGGTCGCCGCCCGGGCCATGGAACGCTCCGTCGAGCATCTGCTCGGCCGCCAGGACGCCGAAGGCTGGTGGAAGGGCGACCTGGAGACCAACGTCACCATGGACGCCGAGGACCTTCTGCTGCGGCAGTTCCTCGGCATCCTGGACGCCGACACCACGCGAGCCGCCGCCCTGTACATCCGGGGCGAGCAGCGCGAGGACGGCACCTGGGCCACGTTCTACGGCGGGCCCGGCGAACTCTCCACCACCATCGAGGCGTACGTGGCGCTGCGGCTCGCCGGGGACCCGCCCGACGCCCCCCACATGGCCCGCGCCGCCTCCTGGATCCGCGACCGGGGAGGCATCGCCTCGGCGAGGGTCTTCACCCGGATCTGGCTCGCCCTGTTCGGCTGGTGGCGCTGGGAGGACCTGCCGGAGCTGCCGCCCGAGCTGATCTTCCTGCCGAAGTGGTTCCCGCTCAACATCTACGACTTCGGCTGCTGGGCCCGGCAGACCATCGTGCCGCTCACCGTCGTCTCCGCCAAGCGGCCGGTACGCCCCGCCCCCTTCACGCTGGACGAGCTGCACACCGACCCGGACCTGCCGAACCCGCCCAAGCCCTTGGCCGCGGCGAGCAGTTGGGACGGTGTCTTCCAGCGGCTCGACAAGGCGATGCACCTCTACCACAAGGTCGCTCCCCGCCCGCTGCGCAGGGCCGCGATGAACACCGCCGCCCGCTGGATCGTCGAACGCCAGGAGAACGACGGCTGCTGGGGCGGCATCCAGCCGCCCGCCGTCTACTCCGTGATCGCCCTGCACCTCCTCGGCTACGACCTCCAGCACCCCGTCATGCGGGCGGGCCTGGAGTCCCTCGACCGGTTCGCCGTCCGGCGCGAGGACGGAGCCCGCATGATCGAGGCCTGTCAGTCGCCGGTCTGGGACACCTGCCTCGCCACCATCGCGCTCGCCGACGCCGGCCTTCCCGCCGACCACCCGGCCCTGGTCAGGGCCGCCGACTGGATGCTCGGCGAGGAGATCGTCAGACCCGGCGACTGGGCGGTACGCAGGCCCGGACTGCCCCCCGGCGGCTGGGCGTTCGAGTTCCACAACGACAACTACCCCGACATCGACGACACCGCCGAGGTCATCCTCGCACTGCGCCGCGTGCGCCACCCCGACCCCGCCCGGGTCGAGTCCGCCATCGCCCGCGGCGCCCGCTGGACCCTCGGCATGCAGTCACGGAACGGCGCGTGGGCGGCCTTCGACGCCGACAACACCAGCGCCTTCCCCAACCGGCTGCCGTTCTGCGACTTCGGCGAGGTCATCGACCCGCCGTCGGCCGATGTCACCGCCCATGTGGTGGAGATGCTGGCCTACGAAGGCAAGGCCCAGCACCCCCGTACCCGCAGGGGCATCGAGTGGCTGCTCGCCGAACAGGAGCCGAACGGAGCCTGGTTCGGACGCTGGGGCGTCAACTACGTCTACGGAACCGGCTCGGTGGTTCCCGCCCTCGTCGCCGCCGGGCTGCCCGACTCTCACCCGGCGATCCGCCGGGCCGTCGCCTGGCTGGGGTCCGTGCAGAACGAGGACGGCGGCTGGGGCGAGGACCTGCGCTCGTACCGGGAGGAGCCCTGGATCGGCCACGGCGCCTCCACCGCCTCGCAGACGGCCTGGGCGCTGCTGGCCCTGCTCGCCGCCGGGGAGCGCGGGACCGAGGCCGTGGAGCGGGGCGTCGCCTGGCTCGCCCGGACCCAGCTCCCGGACGGCTCCTGGGACGAGCCCTACTTCACCGGCACCGGGTTTCCGTGGGACTTCTCCATCAACTACCACCTCTACCGGCAGGTGTTCCCGCTGACGGCGCTCGGCCGCTATGTGAACGGCGAGCCCGCCGTTGCCAAGGAGGGCTGATGGGCGAGGAGCCGGGGACCTCGGGCTCCCTGCCGCCGCTGCTGATCGCCTGCGCGCTGGGCATCGAGCAGTTCGCCCTGCGCAGCGGCGGCAGGGGCGGCGCGCCCGGCGCGTACACCGTGCTGCGTACGGGCATGGGCCCCGCCCACGCCCGTACCGCCGTCGCCCGGGCGCTCGGCGAGGCGGACCGGCGGGACGCGGCGGTCGTGGCGTCCGGATTCTGCGCGGGCCTCGCCCCCGGCATGCACCCGGGGGACCTGATCGTCGCCGACGAGACCCGAGGCCCCGACGGCACCTCCGCCTGCACCGGCACCGAGCTGCTGGTCAATGCCCTGACCCGGGCGCTGCCCGGGCGGACCGTGCACACCGGGCCGCTGACCGGCTCCGACCACGTCGTACGGGGCCACGAGCGGGCGGAGCTGCGGGCCACCGGCGCGATCGCGGTCGACATGGAGTCCGCCGCCACGCTCCGTACCGCCCTGGCCGCCGGGCCGCGCCCGGTTGCGGCCGTACGGGTGGTCGTGGACGCTCCGGAGCACGAACTGGTCCGGGTCGGCACGGTACGCGGTGGAATATCGGCTTTCCGTGTTCTTCGTGCCGTCCTTCCCGCATTCTTCGAATGGCACCGTTCTTTGCTGCTCCCCAGGAGGTGAGCGAGTTATGGCCATGCCGCTCCGTCAGTCCATCCGGGTCGGGACCTACCTCTTCGAACAGAAGCTCCGCAAGCGGGACAAGTTCCCTTTGATCGTCGAACTGGAGCCGCTGTTCGCCTGCAACCTCAAGTGCGAGGGCTGCGGAAAGATCCAGCACCCGGCGGGTGTCCTCAAGCAGCGCATGCCGGTCGCCCAGGCGGTCGGCGCGGTCCTGGAGTCCGGGGCGCCGATGGTCTCCATCGCGGGCGGTGAGCCGCTGATGCACCCTCAGATCCATGAAATCGTGCGTCAGTTGGTGGCGAAGAGGAAGTACGTCTTCCTCTGCACCAACGCGATGCTGCTGCGCAAGAAGCTGGAGGACTTCACCCCCTCCCGGTACTTCGCCTTCGCGGTGCACATCGACGGGCTGCGGGAGCGGCACGACGAATCCGTCGCCAAGGAAGGCGTCTTCGACGAGGCGGTGGCGGCCATCAAGGAGGCCAAGCGACGCGGCTTCCGGGTCACCACCAACTCCACCTTCTTCAACACCGACACCCCGCAGACCGTCATCGAGGTGCTCAACTTCCTCAACGACGACCTCCAGGTGGACGAGATGATGATCTCGCCCGCGTACGCCTACGAGAAGGCACCCGACCAAGAGCACTTCCTGGGCGTCGAGCAGACCCGGGAGCTCTTCAGGAAGGCCTTCGCCGGCGGCAACCGCCGCCGCTGGCGGCTCAACCACTCGCCGCTCTTCCTGGACTTCCTGGAGGGCCGGGCGGACTTCCCGTGCACCGCCTGGGCGATTCCGAACTACTCCCTCTTCGGCTGGCAGCGCCCCTGCTATCTGATGAGCGACGGCTACGTCCCCACCTACCGCGAGCTGATCGAGGAGACCGACTGGGACAAGTACGGCCGCGGCAAGGACCCGCGCTGCGCCAACTGCATGGCGCACTGCGGCTACGAACCCACCGCCGTCCTCGCCACCATGGGCTCGCTCAAGGAGTCCCTCAGGGCGGTCCGCGAGACCGTCTCGGGGAGCAACGGGTGAGCTGAGGAGTGCGGGGAGCCCGCGCGGCCGTCGCGCGGGCTCCCCGGCCGGCGAGGACCACAGCCGCACGGGCGGGGTCGGCGCGGCCGCCGGCCAGGCGCTGCGCGACGTGCCGCCCTGGCACACAAGGAGAACGGTCAATGAGTACGGAGTTCGACCTCGCGGCGCTGCTCGCCGCCCGTGGCGCCGAGCGCTACGACCTGCACGCCCGGCACCTCAACCACCAGCTCCCGCGCATACTGCACACCATCGGCTTCGACAAGGTGTACGAGCGGGCCGAGGGCGCCCACTTCTGGGACGCCGAGGGCGGCGACTACCTCGACATGCTGGCCGGCTTCGGCGTCATGGGCCTGGGCCGGCACCACCCCGTCGTCCGCAAGGCCCTCCACGACGTCCTGGACGCCTCGCTCGCCGACCTCACCCGCTTCGACTGCCAGCCGCTGCCCGGGCTGCTCGCCGAGAAGCTGCTCACCCACAGCCCGCATCTGGACCGGGTCTTCTTCGGCAACAGCGGTACGGAGGCGGTGGAGACCGCGCTGAAATTCGCCCGGTACGCCACCGGCCGGCCCAGGATCCTCTACTGCTCCCACGCCTTCCACGGACTGACCACCGGCTCCCTGTCGGTCAACGGGGAGGACGGCTTCCGGGACGGCTTCGCCCCGCTCCTTCCCGACACCGCGATCGAGCTCGGCGACCTCGACGCGCTGGAGCGGGAGCTGCGCAGGGGCGACGTGGCCGCCTTCGTCGTCGAGCCCATCCAGGGCAAGGGGGTGCACGAGGCGCCGCCCGGCTTCCTGCGCGCCGCCCAGGATCTGCTGCACCGGCACGGGGCCCTGCTGATCGCCGACGAGGTGCAGACGGGGCTCGGCAGGACCGGCGACTTCTACGCGTACCAGCACGAGGAGGGGATCGAGCCGGACCTGCTCTGTGTCGCCAAGGCGCTCTCCGGCGGATATGTGCCCGTGGGCGCGACCCTCGGCAAGGACTGGATCTTCAAGAAGGTCTACTCCTCGATGGACCGGGTCCTCGTCCACTCCGCCAGCTTCGGCTCGAACGCCCAGGCCATGGCGGCCGGTCTCGCCGTCCTCTCGGTGATGGAGTCCGAGGGGACGGTGGCCAACGCCCGCCGGATGGGGGAGCTGCTCTCCTCGCGGCTGAGGGAGCTCGTGCCGCGCTACGAGCTGCTCCACGAGATCCGGGGGCGGGGGCTGATGATCGGAATCGAGTTCGGCCGCCCCTCGTCGCTCGGACTGCGCAGCCGGTGGACGATGCTGCAGGCCGCCCGCAAGGGCCTCTTCGCCCAGATGGTCGTGGTGCCGTTGCTTCAGCGGCACAGGATCCTGACCCAGGTGTCCGGGGACCGTCTGGAGGTGATCAAGCTCATTCCGCCGCTGATCATCGACGAGGCGGATGTGGACCGGTTCGTGACCGCGTTCACGGCCGTGATGGACGACGCCCACGGCGGGGGCGGACTGATGTGGGACTTCGGGAGGACGCTGGTCAAGCAGGCGGTCGCGCAGCGCTGAGAACGCGGCCGGGACGCTGCTTTGCCTCTGAGGCAAGAAATTTGCCCCGAGGGAAACGTCCCGGGTCCAATGGAGGCATGGAGCACCTCGCCGGGGAGCCGTCCCCGGACCCCGCCGCACCAGACGACCCGGCGCTCGACGCCCGCGACCCGGCCGTGTCCGACGCCTCCGGCCCCGCCGCGCGGGAGGCGCTTCCCTATGTCGCGCCGCAGCTGCGCGGGCTGCGCCGGCGGCGCGGGCTCACCCTGGAGGCCGCCGCCCGGCGGGCCGGTCTGTCGCCGGCCCATCTCTCCCGGCTGGAGACGGGCCGCCGCCAGCCCTCGCTGCCGATGCTGCTCGCCCTCGCCCGCATCTACGGTACGACCGTCTCGGAACTCCTCGGCGAGGCGCCCCCCGAGCGCGACCCGATCGTCCGCGCGGGCCGGGCCGAGCCCGTCGAGGCCGACGGCTGGGTCTACCACCAGGCCGGCGGCTCCGGACGCGCCCTTCAGGCGCTCCGCGTCCACGTGCCGTACGCCACCCGCGCCGACATCGTGCGGGTCCACCCCGGCGAGGAGTGGCTCCACGTCCTGGACGGCCGGGTGCGGCTCGCGCTCGGTGACGCCGTGCACGTGCTCGAACCGGGGGACAGCGCGCACTTCGACTCGCTCACCCCGCACCGCATCGGCGCCGCCACCCGAGGCGGGGCCGACCTGCTCTTCGTCCACACGCTGATGCAGAGCCCCGCCGCCGAGCTGTGTCTCGGCGAGGGGACCCCGCACCCGCGCTGAGCCCTTTGGAAGGTGCTGAAATGTCCGACAAATCCGCCGCGATCACTGGTGAGGAGCGCGGGGGCGGCAAGTTCCCCAAGGGGCTGGTCCTCCGCCTCTTCGCCTACCTGGTCGCCGGCCACCTCTTCGCGGGCTTCCTCTATCTGCTCTTCATGCTCGGCGGACAGAACCAGTAGCCGCGCCGGCCGGGCTACGCCTCGGTGACGAGGCGCTCGCGCAGCCGCTCACGGGTCTCGGGAGCGAGCCCGAGCCCCTGCGAGAGGTAGTTCTCGGCCGTGCCCCAGGTCTGCTCCATCGTCTCGAACGCCGCCCGGAGGTACTCCACGCGCGCGTCGAAGAGCGGACCGAGCAGCTCCATCACCTCGGGTGCCATGGCGTCCGCGGAGGTGGAGCTGCGGCGGATCTTGTAGCGGCGGTGGGGGTCGTTCGACTTGATGTAGTCCGCCTCGATCGCCTCGCGCTCGACGCCCACTGCGAGCAGCGAGATCGCTATGGACAGACCCGCGCGGTCCTTGCCGGCCGCGCAGTGCATCAGGGCGGGGACGCTGTCCTCGGCCATCGCGTGCAGGACGCGGCTGTGCTCCGCCGTACGCTCGACGATCATCTTCCGGTACGACTCGGCCATGCGGTCGGCCGCCTTGCCGTCGCCGAGCGCGTCGCGCAGCTGCTCCAGGTTGCCCCCGCTGACCAGCTTCCAGAACTCCTTGCCGTCGGCCGGGTCGTTGAGCGGTATGTTCACATTTCGTACACCCGGCAGCTCGATGTCCGCGCCCTCCACCTTCCGGTCCGCCGCGTTGCGGAAGTCGAAGACGGTGTGCAGTCCGAGGGTGGACAGGAAGGCCGCGTCCTCCTCCGTGGCGTGCGCGAGGTGGCCGCTGCGGAAGAGCCGTCCGAACCGCACCGAGCCGCCGTCCACGGTCGGCAGGCCGCCCACGTCCCTGAAGTTTCGGACCCCGGTCAGCTCGGGTTCGGTCGACGGGACCTGCGGCAGCTGCTGCGTCACGAGTACTCCTGAGTGTTGGCGGACTTCGACGATACGAGATCGGTTCCTGGGGCAATCATTCCGGGTGGCGGCCCGCTCGCACACCCCTGAGGCGGTAATGAGCGTTCTGTCCGAATTGGGATGTTAGGGATAACGCGCCCTGATTGCAGGGGAGATGGGTTCCGGGGCGTGAGCAGCGTCATAACCGTGACGGACCGTGCCTGATCGTCTTCCGCAATAGCCCTGGCAGAAAAGGAAATCGAGCCTCCGTCATCGCGGAGGGTGACCGGAATTCCGGTTGAATTTCACGGCGGGGAATGCGAGATGAATGCGACGGCTTGTTCACGCCGACCCCCCTCGTCTACGGTCACCGTCAATCCGGTCGGACCGCCGAATCCTGCCACCGTCCGGAATCCGCACCCACCCACGTATGGCAGGAGCGGGGGACCCAGGTAGTACGCCGAACCGGCTCGTGCCGGCCCGGCTCGGGGTGAAGCCGCGTGAGAACGCGGCCGGGCATCTCCAGTCCGAACCCGACAGCTCACCTCGCAGGCGACGGAGAGGAATTCGCCATGCCCGCGAAGGGTAAGCACCGCCGTCCCAAGGTCAACCCGATCACGCGCGGATTCGTCGCCGCCGGTACGGGCGGCGCCGTCGTCGCCCTGCCGCTCCTCGGCGCGACCGGCGCCCACGCCGCCGAGAAGACCGCTCCCGCCGTGATGCCCGAGCAGGCCGTCGCCGCCGCCGCGAAGGCCCCGGCCGCCGCCAAGGCCAAGCCGAAGACGTACTCCGTCGTCGCCGGCGACTATCTGTCCAAGATCGCCGCCGAGCACCACCTGGCCGGCGGCTGGAAGAAGCTCTACGAGGACAACCGCCAGGTCGTCGGCGAGAACCCCTCGCTGATCTTCCCCGGCATGAAGCTCACCCTCGGCGCCAAGTCCACGGCCAAGGCGCCCGCGCCCAAGGCCGCGGCTCCGAAGGCCGCGCCCAAGGCGGCTCCGAAGGCGGCTCCGAAGGCCGGGAAGTCCACCTCCGACGCGGCCGAGTCGCGCAGCTCCCGCAGCAGCGAGCGCGCCGCCGCGGAGTCGAAGCCGGCGTCGCAGTCCTCCTCCGGCTGGGTCTCCCCGGTGAGCGGCGGCGTCTCCACGCCGTACCGCGCCTCCGGCTCGATGTGGTCCTCCGGCTACCACACCGGTGTCGACTTCATGGCCTCCTCCGGCACCTCCGTCAAGGCCGTCGGCGCGGGCACCGTGTACTCCGCCGGCTGGAGCGGTTCGTACGGCAACGAGGTCGTCATCCAGCACGCGGACGGCACCTACTCGCAGTACGCGCACCTCTCCTCCCTCTCCGTCTCCGCCGGCCAGTCCGTCAACGGCGGCGACCAGATCGGCCTGTCCGGCTCCACCGGCAACTCCAGCGGTCCGCACCTGCACTTCGAGATGCGCACCGGTCCGAGCTACGGCTCGGACATCGACCCGCTCGCCTACCTGCGCGAGAAGGGCGTCAGCATCTGACGCGTCACCACTCGACGCGTCCCACGGCACGCACCCCGGGCCCGGCACCTTCGTGCCGGGCCCTCGGCGTATTCCGGCTTGGCGCAATCTTGACCGGTGGCGTATCTCACCTGCCGTCAACCACTCCTTACGGTCGCGTAGGTCACACCCCCAAGGGAAAGATGTGCTCCCGTGGCAGACGATTCGAGATCAAGAGACATGGACGTATTCGGGTCGTACGCGGCGATCGGTGACAGCTTCACCGAGGGCGTCGGAGATCCCGGACCCGACGGGACGTATGTGGGATGGGCGGACCGTTTCGCGGTGCTGCTGGCCGACCGGCTGCCGGAGCACGAAGCGTTCCGCTACGCCAATCTGGCCGTACGCGGCCGCCTCCTCGACCAGATCGTGGAGGAGCAGGTCCCCCGCGCCAAGGAACTCGCCCCCGACCTGGTGACCTTCTGCGCGGGCGGCAACGACATCATCCGCCCCGGCAGCGACCCGGACGACGTCGCCGAGCGCTTCGAGCGCGCCGTCGCCGACCTCACCTCCGCCGTCGGCACGGTCATGGTCACGACCGGCTTCGACACCCGGGACGTGCCCGTGCTGCGCCATCTGCGCGGCAAGATCGCCACCTACACGGCCCATGTCCGGGCCATCGCCGACCGCTACGGCTGCCCCGTCCTGGACCTCTGGTCGCTCAAGTCCGTCCAGGACAGGCGTGCTTGGGACGGCGACCGGCTGCATCTGTCGCCCGAGGGGCACACCCGGGTCGCCCTGCGCGCCGCCCAGGTCCTCGGCATCCCGGTACCGGCCGACCCGGACCAGCCGTGGCCGCCGCTGCCCCCGCGCGGGACGCTGGAGGTGCGCCGCGACGACATCCTGTGGGCCAGGGAGTACCTGGTGCCCTGGATCGGCCGCCGGCTGCGGGGCGAGAGCTCGGGCGACCACGTGGCGGCCAAGCGCCCGGACCTCATGCCCCTGTAGGCGTGATGGCCACGGCGGTCTACGAGCCGCGCTGAGCCCCCGTGTCGGGCCCGGGCAGGCCCAACTCCCGGTCCAGCGCCGCATCGGCCCACTCCAGCATGGCGGCGCGCGAGAGCGATCCGGCGTACGAGGTCATCTGCACCGCCAGCCCGTCCAGGAAGGCGGTCAGCCGCCAGGCCGCGGCCGCCGGGTCCCGGCAGGGGAACTCACCGGCCGCCGCGCCCTCGGCGATCACCTCGGCCAGCGCCGCCTTCCACTGCTGATCGAGGGCGCCGGCGACCTCCCGCAGGGCCGGTTCGCGCAGACTGGCCGACCAGCCCTCGATCCACAGCCGCCAGCCCTTGGCCTGCCCGGTGGGCGCGTACCAGCGGACCGCCGACCGCAACCGGCGCAGAGCCGTCGTGCGCCGCCCGAGCAGCGCCCGCAGATGGCCGAGGTCGCTCTCGGCGGCGTAGGCGAAGGCCGCCGCGACGAGCTTCTCCTTGGTCGAGAAGTGGTAGAGCACCAGGGCGTTGCTGACCCCGAGCGCGGAGGCGACGTCGGCGATCCGTACGGCCGCCACGCCCCGGACCTCGATCTGCGCGACAGCGGCCCGCAGCAGATCCTCGCGCCGCTCCGCCACGTTCAAGCGCACTCTCGCCACGTCGCTCAGACTACACAGCACATGACGCGGGCATGATCATTTTACGGTGCGCCGGGTGCCGCGATCCACCGCCCGCCCATGACGGTCAGCGGCCGCACATAATGGAACGACCCCCAACCTCAGGAGGCCCTGTGACCGGCACCGGCTCCGACCATCCGCCGCGGTCCCGGCTGCGCGCCCTGCGGCCTGCCGCCTTCGGCGCCGACCCGGTGGGAGAGCGCATGGAGCGCATCCGCCGCTCGCCGAACTTCGCGGACGGGGTCTTCCGGAACCCCGTGTCGGCCCGGCACCGGCCCTCCGGCTCCATGCTCGAGTTCGCCAAGGTCTACTTCCGGAAGGAAGCGCGGGCGCGCCGGGCCCCCACCGGCGCGATCCCCCTCCACACCGGCACCCTGGACCACCTCGCCGAGCCCCCGGCCTCCGGTCTGCGGCTGACCTGGATGGGGCACTCCAGCGTCCTCGCCGAGATCGACGGCCACCGGGTGCTCTTCGACCCCGTCTGGGGCGACCGCTGCTCGCCCTTCGCCTTCGCCGGCCCCCGGCGTCTGCACCCCGTCCCGGTGCCGCTCGCCGAGCTGGGCCCGGTCGACGTGGTCGTTATCTCCCACGACCACTACGACCACCTCGACCTGCCCACGATCAGAGCCCTGGCCTCGACGGACACCCTCTTCGCCGTGCCGCTGGGCGTGGGCGCCCATCTGGAGCGCTGGGGCGTGCCCGCTTCCCGGCTGCGCGAGCTGGACTGGGACGAGACGGCAAAGATCGGCGCCCTGCGGCTCACCGCGACCCCCGCCCGCCACTTCTGCGGCCGCGGCCTGCGCAACCAGCAGCACACCCTGTGGGCGTCCTGGGTCGTCGCCGGTCCCACGCACCGGATCTACCACAGCGGAGACACGGGCTACTTCCCCGGCTTCCAGGAGATCGGCGCCGCCCACGGCCCCTTCGATGCCACCATGATCCAGATCGGCGCGTACTCGGAGTACTGGCCCGAGAACCACCCGGACCTCACACCGCTGCCGGGAGCGTGGCCGGACATCCACATGTCGCCCGCTCAGGGGGTCCAAGCCCACCTCGACCTGCAAGGAGGGCGGCCGGGCGGTGTCCTGCTCCCGATCCACTGGGGCACCTTCAACCTGGCGCCCCATCCGTGGGCGGAGCCGGGGGAGTGGACGAAAGACGCCGCCGAGGAGGTCGGACAGGCCGCCGCGTTCCCTCGCCCCGGCCAGCCCTTCGAGCCCGCCGGAAAGCTGCCCTCGGAGCCCTGGTGGCGGGCGGTGGCCCACCCCATCGCCCACCCATGGCGCCGGCCCCGGTCGGTGCGGGTCTCCACCGAGGGCCGTATGGACGATCTCGATCTCGCCGGTGATCGCTGACGGCGAGTCAGGACCGCCTCAGCCGGAGGGTGCGCGGCCGCCGGCGTGTCTCCCGCCGGAGGAGCGCGGCAGCCCCGCGTCCTCCCGGGCGCGGCCGCGGGGAGCTCGGCCGTACACGCTATGCTGCAAACCGCCCCGCGGGGGAAGCCGGTCGAATTCCGGCGCTGACCCGCAACGGTAGACGGAGCCGCGTACGCGGCTCCGTGAGCCCGATTACCCGCGGTGGTGAAGGCTCCTGTCAATTCGCCGTGGACTGCGAGAGGGTGCTGCGCAGGGCGCCCGGCGTCCCGGGCCGCTCCTTTGCTCACGTGGGTGCACGGCTTGAGGCGAAGGCGATCAGCCCGTGGCCACACCCCTGGAAACCGAACCGGCCGCGCCACCCCACACGGCGCGCACCCGCGTCGGCCCCGCACCGCCCCAGCGCGTATCCCTGCCCCTTCTCTTCGCCGTCCTGTGCGCCGCGCTCGTGTTCTCCATCGTCTGCGGGGCGGGTATGGGGGCCTCGGGACTCACCTGGGGCGAGGTGCTGCGCTTTCTCTGGGCCGGGCTGACGGGCGGACCCCTCTCGCCCGACGACGTCTCGGCCTACACGATCGTGTGGGAACTGCGCTTTCCGCGAGCCGTGCTGGCCGCGGTCGTCGGAGCCGGACTGTCGGCCATCGGCGTCGCCGTGCAGGCCATGGTCCGCAACGCCCTCGCCGACCCGTTCGTCCTGGGCATCTCCTCCGGCGCGGCCGTCGGTGCCAATGCCGTCCTCCTCTTCGGAGCCTTCGGCGCTCTCGGCCTGTGGGCCCTGTCCACGGCGGCCTTCCTCTCCGCGCTCCTCGCCATGGCCCTGGTGTACGCGATCGCCCGCACCGCCGACGGTCTGACCCCGCTGCGGCTCGTCCTGACGGGCACCGCGATGTACTACGGGTTCTCGGCCGTCACCACGTTCATGGTGTTCGCGGCCGAACGCGGCGAGGCGGCCCGCTCCGCGATGATGTGGCTGCTCGGCAGCCTCGGCGGAGCCAGCTGGGCCTCCGTGCCGATCGCCGCGGGAGCCGTGCTCGCCGGCCTCACCCACCTCACGGTGTCAGCGCGTCGCCTGAACGCGCTGGCGATGGGTGACGAGACCGCGGCCGCCCTCGGGGTGGACGCGGGGAGGCTGCGCAAGGAGCTGTTCCTGGTCTGTGCCGCCGTCACGGGGGCCGTGGTCGCGGTGAGCGGCGCGATCGGTTTCGTCGGCCTCATGGTCCCGCACGCCGCACGGATGCTGGTCGGCGCGGACCACCGCCGACTGCTGGCCGTCGCCCCCCTCGCCGGAGCCGTCCTGCTGATCTGGGTGGACATCCTGTCGCGTGTGGTGCTCGCGCCCGTCGAGCTGCCGGTGGGCGTGCTGACCGCCGCCATCGGCGTCCCCTGCTTCGTCCTGCTGATGCGCCGCCGCTCCTACACCTTCGGAGGCGCGTGATGCGGATCGACATCGACGCACTGACGGTCGAGGTCGCCGGCGCGCGGCTGGTGCGCGAGGCCACCCTCCGCGCGGACGGCGGACAGGTCGTCGGGCTCGTCGGGCCCAACGGCAGCGGGAAGTCCACCCTGCTGCGCTGCGTCTACCGCGCCCTGCGCCCCTCGGCGGGTACGGTCCGGCTCGCCGGTGAGGACCTGCACTCCCTCAGCGCGCGCGAAGGCGCCCGGCGACTGGCCGCCCTGCCCCAAGAGGCGGTCACCGAGTTCGACTTCACGGTCGCCGAGGTCGTGGCGATGGGGCGGCTGCCCCACCAGCGGTCGGTGGCCCGGACCACCGACGAGGACCGCAAGGCGTGCGAGGCCGCGCTGGTGCGGGTCGGCGCCGGCCACCTCGCCGGCCGCGGCTTCCTCACCCTCTCCGGCGGCGAGAAGCAACGGGTCATGATCGCCCGCGCGCTCGCCCAGCAGCCGCGCGTCCTGGTCCTCGACGAGCCGACCAACCACCTCGACATCGCCCAGCAGTTGGAGGTCCTGGCCCTCGTGCGCGGAAGTGGCCTGACCGTGCTCACCGCACTGCACGACCTCAACCTCGCCGCCCTCCACTGCGACCTGCTCTACGTCATCGACAGCGGCCGGATCGTCGCCTCCGGCGCCCCGCACGACGTGCTGACGCCCGAACTGCTGGCCGAGGTCTTCGGCGTACGGGCGCACCGTGTGCCGCATCCGGAGTCCGGCGCCGTGCAGTTGCTCTTCGACCGTCTCCCGCCCGCCCATCCCGCTTCCTGAGGAGTCATCGCCACCATGCCGAACCTCGTACGCCCCGCCGCACTCGCCCTTGCCGCCGCCCTGGTGCTCACCGGTTGCGGCGCGCAGGTCACCCCGGAGAAGGAGGAGGGGGGTGGTGCCAAGGCGCGCGGCGGCCACTATCCGGTCACCATCGAGAACTGCGGCCAGAAGAAGAGCTACGACAAGGCCCCCGAGCGCGTGGTCACCAATGACGTCGGCATCACCGAGATCATGTTCGCGCTCGGGCTCGAGGACCGCATGGCGGGTTATGTGATGCCCGACGACAGGGGCGACCTCACCTCCGTTCCCTGGAAGGACGCGTACCAGAAGACGACGTGGCTCTCGAAGAAGACGATCAACAAGGAGCTGGTCCTCGACGCCCGCGCCGACCTGGTCTTCGCGGGCTGGAACTACGGCTTCAACGAGGGGGAGGGCTTCAGCCCCACCGAGCTGGCGCGGGTGGGCATCGACTCGTATCTGCTGAGCGAATCGTGCCGCAACGGGCAGGGAAAGGCGCGCGGCGTGATGCCGCCGCTCGAAGCGCTCTACACCGACCTGCGGAACCTGGGAAAGATCTTCGACGTCGAGGACCGCGCGGAGGCCCTCGTCGCGGACTTCCGGAAGCAGGTGGCCGACGCGCAGGCGAAGGCCCCGAAGGGCGCTGACCGCCCGCGCGTCTTCCTCTATGACGACGGGCGGGACAAGCCGCTGACCTCGGGCCTGTACGCCGGGCCGCACGACATCATCACCAAGGCGGGGGGCGATCACGTCATGAAGGACCTGGAGGACAGCTGGGCGACGGTCGGCTGGGAGACCGTGGTCGAGCGTGACCCCGAGGTGATCGTGATCAACGATTACGGTGACACCACCGCGGAGCAGAAGCGGAAGTTCCTCAAGTCCTACCCGCCGCTCGCCGGCGTCTCGGCCGTCAAGAACGACCGGATCGTCGTCCTCGACTACGCGGAGCTGGTGGAGAGCCCGCGCAATCCCGCGGCCATCGCCTCGCTCGCCGCGGACCTGAGGAAATTCGCTTCCTGACCTGCCTGACCTGACCTGACGTGCCTGACCTGCCTGACCTGCCTGACCTGCCTGACCTGACGTGCCGCTGGCCGCGCATGCGGGCGGGGAGGCTGCCGGGATCCGGACCTCGTCCTTTACGGTGGGAGTAGGCATTCGGGTGGTGATCCCCGAGTCCGGAACGAGTGAAGGAGCCACAGGCCCGCGATGGAGCCTCCCAGTACCAGCCGTGCCGCGTCCCGCCCACTGTGCTTCGCCACGGGGCCGGGGGTGGCACGGTGACCGAGCTCCTTCTTCTGCTTCTGGCTGTCGCGCTGACCCTCGCGTGCGCGGTGTTCGTCGCGGCCGAGTTCTCCCTCACGACCGTCGAACGCGGTGAGCTGGAGCGTGCCGTCGAGGCGAAGGAGCGTGGCGCGGACGGGGCCCTGCGGGCGGTCCGGCGGCTGACGCTCCAGCTCTCCGGCGCCCAGCTGGGCATCACCGTCACCTCGCTGGTGATCGGCATGCTCGCCGAGCCCTCCCTGGCGGCCCTCCTGCGTGGCCCGCTGCGGGCCGTCGGGCTCGGCGGGGCCGCCTCGTCCGTCGCCACCTTTCTCGGGGTGGCGATCTCGACCGTGGTCCTGATGGTGGTCGGCGAGCTGGTGCCGAAGAACTGGGCGATCTCCCACCCCCTCGCGGTCGCGAAGGTCGTCGCCGGACCGCAACGGGCGTTCACCGCCGCCTTCGGCCCGTTCATCCGGCACCTCAACCACACCGCGAACCGGTTCGTGCGCCGCTTCGGCCTGGAGCCCGCCGAGGAGCTGGCCTCCGTCCGCACCCCCGCCGAGCTGGCCTCACTGGCCCGCCACTCGGCCGCCGAAGGCGCCATCGACGCCGACTCCGTCGAGCTGTTCGTACGGACACTCCACCTGAGCGAGCTGACGGCGGAGAACGTCATGACCCCGCGTGTCGAGGTCCGCGCCCTGGAGGCCCGGGCCACGGCCGCCGACGCCGCCAACCTCACGTACGCCACCGGCCTGTCCCGCTTCCCCGTCTACCGGGTGAACCTGGACGACGTGATCGGCACCGTCCACATCCGCGACGTCCTCGCGCTCGAGCCGGCCGCACGGGCGCTACGCCCATCACCGGACTGGTGACCGAGCCCCTCCTCGTGCCCGAGACACTGCCCGCCGACCGGCTCCTGGAGCGGCTGCGGGCTCATCGGACGATGGCGGTCGTGATCGACGAGTACGGCGGCACGGCCGGCGTGGCGACGGTCGAGGACATCGTCGAGGAGGTCGTCGGCGAGGTCCGCGACGAGCACGACCCCGTCGAGGCCCCGGACCTGCTGCCCGCGCCGTCCACGGAGGACGGCCGGGCCGGCTGGGAGGCCGGCGGAGGCGTCCGCATCGACGAGCTGGCCCGGATAGGACTGCGGGTGCCGGAAGGGCCGTACGAGACCGTCGCGGGGCTGATCGCCACGCGCCTCGGCCGTATCCCCGAGCCGGGCGACGCGGTCGATCTGGTGGGATGGCGGCTGGACGTGCTGGACGTCGACCACCACCGCGCCGACCGGGTCCACATCACCGAAGCCGCCGGCCTCCCGCCGCGGAAGCACCACCACGGAGCGGCCCGATGACCGTCGTCCAGCTCACCATCGGCTTCCTCACCCTCCTGACGAACGCGTTCTTCGTCGGGGCCGAGTTCTCCCTGATCTCCGTACGGCGCAGTCAGATCGAGCCGTACGCCCACGACGGCCACCAGCGCGCCCGCATGACCCTGTGGGGCCTGGAACACATCTCGACGGTGATGGCGACGGCCCAGCTCGGCATCACCGCCTCCTCGCTCGTCCTCGGAGCGGTCGCCGAACCGGCCATCGCCCACCTCGTGGAGCCTGTCTTCGAGGCGGCGCACGTGCCCGGCGGCCTGGTCCACCCGGTCGCGTTCGTCATCGCGCTCACCCTGGCGACGTACGCGCACATGCTGATCGGCGAGATGGTCCCGAAGAACATCGCCCTGGCCGCGCCGGTGAGGACCGCGCTGCTGCTCGGGCCGCCGATCGTCGCCCTGACCCGGACCCTCAAGCCGGTCGTCTTCGGCATCAACGCGGCCGCCAACGCCCTGCTGCGCCTGCTCCGGGTCGACGCCAAGGACGCGGTCGCCTCCGTGTTCACCGACGACGACCTCGCCCGGATGGTCCAGGACACCAGCGAGGCCGGGCTGCTCTCGCCCGCCGACGGGCAGCGGCTGCGCGACGCCCTGGAGCTGGGGACCCGGCCGGTCGGCGAGATCCTTGTACCGGCGGCCAGGATGGTCACGGTCGACCATCGCATCGCCCCCGCGCAGCTGGAACGAGCCGCGGCCCGCGCCGGCTACTCCCGCTTCCCGGTCACCGGCCCGACCGGAGCCGTCCTCGGCTATCTGCACATCAAGGACACCCTCGGCGCCGTCGACCGCGACAAGCCGTTCCCCCGCGCCACGCTGCACGCGGTCACCCGCGTCCGTGTCGACACCCCGCTGGACGACACGCTCACGGCGCTGCGGGCCGCCGGCAGCCACCTCGCCGCGATCACGGGCGAGACGGGCGCCGTGCTCGGCTACGTGACGATGGAGGACGTCCTGGAGGAGCTCGTGGGACCCGCCGCCGTGTGAGGCTCTCCGGGCCCGCCGACACCCCGATACTCAGTTCTCACCGCCCTTCTCTCACCACCCTTCTTTCACCCCCTTCGCGAAGGAGCCTTCTTGTCCGCCAGACCGACGTCCACCGATGCCACGAAGAGGTGCGGTCGATGAACGCCGCTCTCGGCCTGCTGGCCGTCTTCGTCCTGACCGCCGGCACGGGCTACTTCGTCGCGCAGGAGTTCGCCTACGTCGCCGCCGACCGGCTCGCGCTGGCCCGCGACGCCGAGGGGGGCGACAAGCGGGCGGCGCGTGCGCTGAAGGTCCTCGAACGGCTCTCCTTCATGCTGTCCGGGGCACAGCTCGGCATCACCGTGACCGGTCTGGTCGTCGGTTTCCTGGCCGAACCGTCCGTCTCCGCGCTGATCGAACCGGCCCTGGAGGGAATGGGGCTGCCCGACGGCGCGGTCTCCGCGATCTCCGTCGTCCTCGCCTTCGCGGTGGCGACGGTCCTGCAGATGGTGCTCGGCGAACTGGCCCCGAAGAACCTGGCCCTCGCCGTTCCGGAGCGGCTCGCCAAGTCCCTCGCCTCCTCCACTCTCGTCTATCTGAAGATCGTCGGACCGGTCGTGCGCGTCTTCGACGGTGCCGCCGACAAACTGCTGCGGAAGGCCGGCATCGAGCCGGTCGAGGAACTGCACCACGGGGCCACGCTGGAGGAGCTGAGTCATCTGATCGGCGAGTCCCACGAGCAGGGCGAACTGCCGCCGGACACCGCCGGGCTGCTCGACCACGCCCTGGAGTTCTCCGAGCGGACCATGGACGAAGTGATGGTGCCGCGCGTGGACGCCGTGTTCGTACGCAAGGACGCCACCCTCACCGAGGCCGTGGAGCTCATCGCGCGGCACGGGCACTCCAACTACCCCGTTCTCGGCGACCACCCGGACGACGTCGTCGGGGTCCTCGGCGTGAACGAACTGATGCGCCTGCCCGCCGCCGACTTCGACACGACCACGGCGGGTGAGGCCGCCCGCCGCACCCTCCTGCTTCCCGACACGCTGCCGCTGCCCCAGGCGGTGGCGCAGATGCGTGAGCGCGACGACGAGTTCGCCGTGGTCCTGGACGAGCACGGCGGCGTCGCCGGCATCGTCACGTACGAGGACATCGCCGAGGAGCTGGTCGGCGACATCGCGGACGAGACCGACGTCGTGGTCGACCTGGCCGTCCCGGACGGGGCCGGCTGGCGCGTCGACGCGGGCCGCCGCCTCGACGAGATCGAGGAGGCCACCGGGATCGACCTGCCGGAGGAGGACGACTACGACACCGTCGCGGGCCTGATCATCGACCGCCTCGGCCGTTTTCCGACGATCGGTGACCGCCTCACGGTGGACGACGTCCGGATCGAGGTCCTCAGCCTGGACCGTCACGTCCCCGAACGCGTACGTATCGAGAAGAGCGTCGCCGAGCGGTCCGAGGAGGCCCAGGTATGAGCTTCCCCATGGCTCTCTTCGTCACGATCCTGCTGCTGATCGGCAGCGGATTCTTCGTCGCCGCCGAGTTCGCGCTCGTCGCCGCCAAGCGGCACCGCATCGAGAAGGCCGCCGCGGAGGGGCGGCGCGGAGCCAGGGCCGCGCTCGCCGGCATGCGCGAGCTGTCCCTGATGCTCGCCGGTGCCCAGCTCGGCATCACCATCTGCACCTTGGGCCTCGGCTCCATCTCCAAACCCGCCATCTCCCACGAACTCGACCCGCTCCTCGTCCGGCTCGGCCTGCCCGCGGGGCTGAGCTACGGGATCGCGTTCGCCGTCGCCATGACCATCGTGGTCTTCCTGCACATGGTGGTCGGCGAGATGGCCCCCAAGTCCTGGGCCATCGCCCATCCCGAGCGCTCGGCGATGCTCCTCACCCCGGCCTTCCGCGCCGTCGTCAAGACGGTCAGGCCGCTGATCTGGCTGCTCGACAAGGTCAGCAACGCGCTGGTACGGATGTGCCGCGTCCAGCCCCGGGACGAACTGGCCGCCGTCCACAACCGCGAACAGCTCACCCACCTGGTGGAGGAGTCCGAGCGGCTCGGCCTGATCAACAAGACCGACTCGCAGCTCATCACCCGCTCCCTCACCGAGCCCCACACACCGGTGGCCGAACTCCAGACCCCGGCCGCCGCCATCGTCACCGTCCCCGCCTCCGCCGGCCTCGACGCGATCCTCGCCCGCGCCGCCGAAGCCGACCGCTCCCGCCTCCTCGTCCACGACGGCGAGCGCGTGCTCGGCTCGGTCCACGCCCGCGACGCCCTGGTCGCCCGCACCCGCGGACGGAACCTGACCGCCCGGGACCTCGCCCGGCCCGTACCGGAACTGGCGGCCGCGGACACCGTCTCCCACGCCGTCGAGCAGCTGCGGCAGCGCCGTTCCTCCCTCGCCGTCGTACGCGACGAGCACGGCACGCTCACCGGCCTGGTCAGCCTCGACGACCTGCTTGTACGGCTCATGGGACCGCACATGGTCTGACCGCGGCGACGTCCGATGTCACGCCCGGCTGTCAGTGCCGGGTGGAAGACTGCCCGGCATGAGCGAACCGAACCCGAAAGCGGACCTGCTGCGGTACCTGCGAGAGGCGCGTGACGCGCTGGTGTGGAAGCTCGAGGGGCTTTCGGAGTACGACATCCGCCGTCCGCTGACCCCCACGGGCACGAACCTCCTGGGGCTGGTCAAGCACGCCGCCGGCGTGGAGCTGGGGTACTTCGGCGACACGTTCGGGCGGCCGTTCTTCGACGAGGGGCCGCCGCCCTGGTGGTACACCGAGGAGCCGGCCGCCGACGCGGACATGTGGGCCACCGCGGACGAGTCACGGGAACAGGTCGTCGGGCTGTACCGCCGGGCGTGGGAGCACTCCGACAGCACGATCGCGACGCTGCCACTCGACGCGACCGGTCACGTCCCGTGGTGGCCGGAAGAGCGCCGGGAGGTGACCCTGCATCAGGTCCTGGTGCGCGTGATCTCCGATACGCAGCGGCACGCCGGCCACGCCGACATCGTGCGCGAGCTCATCGACGGCTCCGTCGGAAGTCTGCCGGGCAGGGACGACATGCCGCCAGGGGATCAGGCCTGGTGGGAGGGCCACCGGAGCCGACTGGAGCGCGTGGCGCGGGAAGTCGGCGGCTGACGCGTCTTCGGACGGCACCCCGCGTCGCCCGCCCACGCCGTGGACGTACGACGGGCGACGCGAGAGGGGTCCGTCGACGGCTACCAGGGCAGGTCGCGGACCTGTTGGACGCAGAGCACCAGGAACAGCAGGCCGGCCGCGCCCAGCATGCCGTTGCTCAGCAGGCCGTTGCGCCACTCGGCCGGGGTGCGGGAGGAGTTCAGCAGCCACAGCAGGGTCAGGGCCAGGAACGGCATGAAGAGGGCGCCGATCACGCCGTACGCGACGATGAGGCCGAACGGCTGGTCGAGGAAGAGCAGGCTGATGGGCGGGAAGGTGAGCCAGAGCAGGTAGGCGCGGAAGGGCAGGGACTTGTCCGGGCGGGTGCCGGGGGCGGTCAGGGACGGCCGGTACTTCGTCACGAAGTCGGCGAACATCAGGCTCACGCCGTGCCAGACGCCGATCAGCGAGGTGAACGACGTGGCGAAGAAGCCGATCAGGAAGAGCCGGGCGGTCGCCGCGCCGTAGCGCTCCTCCAGGACGGCGCTCAGGTCGAGCAGCCCCCTGTCGCCCTTCGCCAGAGCCACGCCGGACGAGTGCAGCAGCTCCGCCCCGACGAAGAGCATGGCCACCACGAAGATCCCGGTGGTGATGTAGGCGACGCGGTTGTCGAGCCGCATCACCTTCATCCAGCTCGTGTCGTTCCAGCCCTTGGCGTTGACCCAGTAGCCGTACGCGGCGAGGGTGATCGTGCCGCCCACGCCGCCGATCAGGCCGAGCGTGTAGAACAGCGACCCGTCCGGAAGGACGGGCGCGAGGCCGGCGAAGGCGCTGTCGAGACGGGGTGTGACCCTGATCGCGAGGTAGACGGTGACCAGGAACATCACACCGACCAGGACCGTCATGACCTTCTCGAAGACGGCGTACCGGTTGAACCAGACGAAGACAAGACCCACCAGGCCGCACAGCACGGCCCAGAGCTTGAAGTCCATCACGTCGGGGAAGAGCGCGGCCAGTGGAAGCGCGCTGGAGGACATCGCCGCGGCGCCGTAGACGAAGCCCCAGATGACGACGTACCCGGCGAAGTAGACGGTGGTCCAGGAGCCGAGGCTGCGCCAGCCGTCGAAGAGGGTACGGCCGGTGGCGAGGTGCCAGCGGCCCGCCGCCTCGGCCAGCGAGATCTTGACCAGGCAGCCGATCACCGCCGCCCAGAGCAGGGTGTAGCCGAACTTGCCGCCGGCGATGAGGGTGGCGACGAGGTCACCCGCACCGACGCCGGTCGCCGCCACCACGATACCCGGACCGATGGATCGCCACGATGCCTTGCGCGGCGCCTCGTTCCCTCTGCCCGCCGTATCGGTCTGCTTGGTGTCCGCCATGCGTGGCCGCCCTCTCGTTCGCCCTGGAGATGATGATGACGGGGCCACCAAAACCGGTCGGCGGCGGTCGCGCAAGAGGTCCGCCCAGGACAGCGGGGTCCGCACGCGCCGGAACGCACCGACGCCGGGCTCGCCGCCCATACGGACAGTCACCTCCTACGGGCCACCGGAACCCGGCCGGACGCGAACCCCCAGGCCACGCCACGGTCGGTGAGCGGCGCGCGGGGGCACCGGCCGGAGGGCACGCGAGGCCGCGCCCGCCCCCGGGCCCGGGAGCGGCCCGGCGCGGCCCCGGCGGATTCCGGTCAGCGGCGATTTCCTCGCGCGGGAGGGGCGTGCACCCGCCTCCGCCCCCCTCCGCTCCGCCGCCCTCCCGCCCACCGGTGACTTTCGGCCGAGCATTCTCGGCCTGGCGTGCGAGGGCTGATACCAGAGTGGGACGCTGTACGGGTAAGTTTGCCAACTGCGCGCCGCACATGAACGGTTGACGACTACAGTGTGTGGTTGGTGATCATCGGTAGGCTCATCACACCCACGTAGCACAGACCCGTCAGCACACATCGCAGTACGCCGATTCCTGGGCACGTACCAAGGACACTCATGTCTCAACTTCGCGCACCCGCCGCGCGGTCCGAACGCCGCGAGGGCGGGCGGCACGGCCGGACAGGCGCCCGCTCCGCTCCCCCCGCGGGCGCCCCCAACCCGGCGCAGCGCTCCGCGCCGCTGTCGATGGAAGCCCGCATACGCCCCCAACTCCTGCGCACCTCCGTACTCCCGGCCGTGGCGGTGGCCCTCGGCGGCGCCGCCGCCGTGCTCTTCACCCTCCGCTCCACCGGCGCCAGCCCGACCCCCGGCCTCTGGGCCGCGCTGACGGGCGCCGCCGCCCTCACGATCGCCTCCGTCACCGCGGCGGCGCTCGGGGCCGACCGGGCCGCCAAAGCCGTCCTGGACCGCTGCAACGCCCTGCGCCGGACCAGCGCCCGCGGGCAGAGCGAACTGCGTACGATCGTCGAACAGTTGCGCCGCGGCGACGGGCCGCCCGCCCGCCCCGCCGCGCCGCCCGCCGCCGCCTCCGGCGACGAGTTCGACCTGCTGGCCCAGGAGCTGAACCGTTCCCACGAGGCCGCCGTGGCCGCCGTGGTCCAGGCGTCCCGGCTCTCCAGCAGCGTCGGCAACGAACAGAAGGTCGAGGTCTTCGTCAACCTCGCCCGCAGGCTCCAGTCCCTCGTCCACCGCGAGATCCAGCTCCTGGACGAGCTGGAGAACGAGGTCGAGGACCCGGAGCTGCTCAAGGGCCTGTTCCACGTCGACCACCTGGCCACCCGCATCCGGCGCCACGCCGAGAACCTCGCCGTGCTCGGCGGCGCCATCTCCCGGCGGCAGTGGTCGAACCCGGTCACCATGACCGAGGTGCTGCGCTCCTCCATCGCGGAGGTCGAGCAGTACCCGCGCGTGAAGCTCGTCCCGCCGATCGACGGCACGCTGCGGGGCCACGCCGTGGCCGACGTCATCCACCTCCTCGCCGAACTGGTCGAGAACGCGACGCTCTTCTCCGCTCCGCACACCACGGTCCTGCTGCGGGCCCAGTACGTCACCGCCGGCCTCGCCATCGAGGTCGAGGACCGCGGCCTGGGCATGCCGCTCACCGAGCAGAACAAGATGAACGCCCTGCTCTCCGACCCCGACCAGGTCAACGTGGCCCACCTGCTCCAGGACGGCCGCATTGGGCTGTTCGTCGTCTCGGCGCTCGCACGGCGCCACGGCATCGCCGTACGCCTCCAGTCGAACATCTACGGCGGTGTCCAGGCCGTACTCGTGCTGCCGCAGGGGCTCCTCGGCGCCGACCCCGAGGGACTCGCGCAGAACGACCGCCAGGCCACGGGCGCCGCGGCCCAGGCCCAGGCCGCCGCCCAGAGCCAGCCCCCGGCCGTCGGCGCGGCTCCGGCCCAGCCGGCCGCCGCCCCGTCGCACCCGGCCCCGGGCGTGACCGGCACGCCCGCACCCGTACCCGTGGAAAGGCCCGCGCCCACCCCCGTACGGGAACCGCTGGCCGCACCCGTACGGGACCGGCAGGACGTGCCGGAGCCCGAACCCTCGCAGCGCGCGCGGTCGTACACCACCGCGGCGGCCGCGGTGCCGCTCCAGCCGACGCACACCGGCGACCCCTACCCGGCCGGCGACCGTCCCCGCACCGGCGGCGCCCCGCTGCCCCCTCAGGCACCTCCCGGCCCGCCGGCCCCCCCGGCCGCGCGGGTGGAGACGCCGACCCGCCCCCTCCTCCCCAAGCGGCGTGCCCAGGAGCACCTCGTCCCGCAGTTGCGCGACGAGCCCGCGGCCCGCAAGCCCGAGGAGCACACTCTGCACGACCCGGGTCTGATGGCCGCGTTCCAGCGCGGCATCGGACTCGCCGAATCCCAGCCCTCCCCCCAAGAACCGCTGCGTCCCGGTGACGCGCACAAGGAGTAGATGCACCATGGCGAGCAATGCGCCGAACGGCCATTCCTCGGATCTCGACTGGCTGCTGAGCGGTCTGGTCCAGCGGGTCCCGTACACCCGCAACGCTGTACTGCTCTCCTCCGACGGCCTGGTGAAATCGGTCCACGGCCTCGACACCGACGCCGCCGACCACATGGCCGCGCTGGCCTCCGGACTGTACTCGCTCGGCCGCAGCGCCGGCGCCCGCTTCGGCGACGGCGGCGAGGTGCGGCAGGTGGTCGTCGAACTCGACTCCACCCTGCTGTTCGTGTCCACCGCCGGCTCCGGCACGTGTCTGGCGGTGCTCGCCGGGCGCGAGGCGGACGCCGCCGTCCTCGGCTACGAGATGGCGATGCTGGTCAAGAGCGTACGGCCGTATCTCGTCACGCCCGCCAGGCAAGCGGCGGGCGCGGCGGGCAGCACGGGGCAGTGAGCGTGACGTCCCCACAGGAGGGACCCTGGCTCGACGACGCGGCCGGCCGGCTGATCCGCCCGTACACCGTGAGCGGCGGGCGGACCCAGCCCACCACGGCGCTGGACCTCCTCTCCATGGTGATGGCGACGGGTTCCTCCCCGCAGCCGCACATGGGTCCCGAGCACAGCCTGGCCCTCGGGCTGTGCGACGGACCCACCTCCGTGGCGGAGATCGCGGCGCACTTACGGCTCCCGGCGGTCGTCACCAAGGTCCTGCTCTCCGATCTCGTGGACTGCGGGGCGCTCACCGCCCGCGCCCCGCGTTTCCACGCCAATCCAACCGACCGTTCCTTGCTGGAGGCAGTGCTCGATGGCCTACGACAACGGCTCTGAGCGCCACGAGAGTTTCGCGACCGACCCGTTCCCCACCGCTCTGAAGATCCTGGTGGCCGGCGGCTTCGGCGTGGGCAAGACGACCTTCGTGGGCGCGGTCAGCGAGATCGAACCGCTGAGCACCGAAGAGCTGCTGACCCAGGTCAGCGCGGCCACCGACAGCCTGGAGGGCGTGGAGTCCAAGACCACGACCACGGTCGCGATGGACTTCGGGCGCATCACCCTCGACGACCGCCATGTGCTGTACCTGTTCGGGACCCCGGGCCAGGAACGTTTCTGGTTCATGTGGGACGAGCTCTCCGAGGGCGCCCTCGGAGCGGTCGTCCTCGCCGACACCCGCCGCCTGCAGGACTGCTTCTCCGCGGTCGACTTCTTCGAGCGGCGCGGCATCGGATTCGTCGTGGCCGTCAACGAGTTCGACGGCGCCCACCGCTACGAGCCGGACGAGGTACGCGCCGCGCTCGACCTCAAGCCCGAGGTGCCGGTCGTGAAGTGCGACGCCCGGATCTCCAGCGCCGGAATCCGCACGCTGCTCACCCTCGTCCAGCATCTGCTCACCACCATCCCGGCCGCCGTGCCGAGCTACGGAGCACCGACATGACGTACGACCCGACCGGTCATCTGCTGCTGACCCCCATCGACCGGGAGGCGCCGACCCGAGTGCGGCGACTGCGCGAGCTGGGGCTGGGGGAGCGGCCGGAGCCGGCCTTCGACGAGTTCGCCCACCGCCTGGCGGAGGTGACCGGTGCCCCGTACTCGATGGTCAACTTCATCGACGAGAACCGGCAGTTCTTCGCCGGACTGCACACTCCGGCCGGTACGCACTCGGGCAGTGACCTGGGTGCGGCGGCGGCCGGCGGCAACGTCGGCCGGTTCATGGCCCGCGATCACGGCTACTGCCCGCACGTGGTGGTGCGCCGCAAGGCCCTGGTCCTGGAGGACGTCTGCGACTACCCGCGCTTCGCGGGGAACCCGGTGGTGGACGAGATCGGCATCCGCTCCTACATGGGAGCGCCGCTGATCGACCGTACGGGCGTGGCGCTGGGCACGATCTGCGTGGTCGACACCGATGTACGGCCGTGGGGCCGGGCCGGTCTGGAGACCATCAAGACCCTGGCGGCGGAGCTGGTGGAGCAGATCCACCGCCGCGAGAAGGGCCTGATCTGACGCACGGGCGGCGCCCCGGTACGGCATGCGGCCGTTCCGGGGCGCTTCTCCGTCCGCATCTACGCACCCTGGTTCTCAGGCGTGTACGGGTTCCAGCTTGACCAGCTCGGACAGCTTCTCGGACCAGCTCCCCTTGGCCGTGCCGAGGGCGACCTCGGCGAGCCGGAGCAACTGGATGTCCGAGGTGCCGGCGGGGGCGAAGATGTGGTGCGCGTCGCGCAGATAGCGCTCGATCGGGCGGTCCGTGAAGAGCCCCGCGGCGGCGTGGATCTCCATCGCGTTGCGGGCGGAGTCGAGCGCCGACTCGACGTTGAACAGCTTGGCGTTCATCAGCTCGGCGTCGCAGGACAGACCGCGGTCGAGCAGATGCACCGCGTGGTACGCGGTGAGCCGGGCGGTCATCAGCCGGGACTGCATCTGGCCCAGTTTCAGCTTGACCGAGGGGAGTTCGTGGAGCGGCTTGCCGTAACGGTGGCGTTCGGCCGTGAAGCGGGTGGTCTCCTCCATGATCGCCTGGTGGATGCCGAGCGAGACGGCGGTGAGGTTGGCGCGGCCGTAGAGGACGCTGGAGGAGTACGCCACGGACAGCCCGTCACCCTCGTCGCCGAGGCGGTTGGAGGCCGGGACCCGGCAGTTCTCGAAGACGAGCTCGCCGAAGCTGAAGCCGTGCAGACCCATGGCGGGCTGCTGGGGGCCGGTCCGGAAACCGGGGCGGTCGGATTCGACCAGGAAGGCCGTGAGGCCCTTGGAGCCGGGGCCGGTCCTGACCACCACCCCGTGCAGGTCGCCCACGTGGCTGTTGCCGACGAACACCTTGCTGCCGTTGAGGATGTAGTCGTCCCCGTCGCGGACCGCGCTCGCGGTCATGCCCAGGACATGCCCGCCGGACTCCGGCTCGGTGACCGCGATGGTGGGCAGGCACTCGCCGGCCGCGATGGCCGGAAGCCAGGTCTTGCGCTGCTCGTCGCTGCCGAAGTGCACGATCTTGGCGGTGCCGAGCTGGGAGGCCTGGACCATGGCGCCCATCGCGCCACTGACCCGGGAGAGCTCCTCGATGATGATCGTCTTGGCGAGATGTCCCGCCCCCATGCCGCCGTACTCCTGGCTGATTGTCGCTCCCAGCCATCCCTGTTCGGCTATCAGCCGCGACAGTTCATGGTGTACGGATCGAGACGCCTCCATGGCGGGTATCCGTGGCCGAACCTCACTCTCCGCGAAGGCTCGGACCGTCTCCCTGAGCTGATGATGGAGCCGGCTGCTGAAGTAGCTGTCCATACGAGTCCTCCCCTGCGAAACGCCTGCTCGTTCGGTTGTTCGAGCAGGTGGTGCATCGGCAGTGGTCCCGTCCCGAACAGGCCGACCACTTCATGGTGTTGATCTTTCGGGAGTGGAGCAATATCGCCACGGAGTTTGTCTGAAAACGGAGTGGTTGACGTTTGAAGCTGACTGTGTTTCGCGTGGTCTTGGCCTGCTCGGTCCGGCCACCACGTCATTCCCACGGGGCGTCTTTCTGCCACATGCCAACGGCAACCAGTTCCAGGGCATATGGCGATGAGGGCATTCTGGTCACCTCATACGCCCCTTCTTCACCACAGGAGTGCCGTTCCGGAACCGTCCCCGCTTCCGGACTGACGAGGATCCACGGGCTTTCCCGGCGCCCGAGTGCTGGGCGCGGGCCTCCGACGCGGCGTACGGGGGTGACGGGCGGCGCCGGGGCGCGTCACGTAGCGTGACGGTCGTGTGCTCTGGCGCGTACGCCGGTTTCCACGCCGGTGGCCGCCCCGGCGCCCCCGGGCAGTGCCTCGGCTCAAGGGGCGAGGAACCTCGTGATCCGCTCCCGCAGGCCGGCCGGGTCGAGGCCGTGCGCGGCCAGGTGCTCCTCGATGGTTCCGTACCGACGCAGCTCGCGGCGCGGGACGCCCAGGCCCAGGACGCGGTGGGGGACCTCGCCGAGCGCGTCGTTGGCGGCGGCCGTCGAGGTGCCGGCGAGGTAGGGCTCCACCAGGACGACGTCCGCGCGAGCCGCCGCGGTCGCCCGCCGCAGGGTCGGGGCGTCGAAGGGGCGGATCGTGGAGGCGTAGAGGACGGTCACGTCCAAGGCCTCGGTGGCGGCCAGCACATGGTCCAGCATGGGGCCGACGGCGACGACCACTCCGGCACGGCCCTCGCGGAGCCGGGTGAAGCCCGTGGACACGGGGCGGGGGGAGGCGTTGGACTGCAGAGAGAGCCGGATGTAGACGAGATCGTCCCCGGTGGCCGCCGCGCGCAGGAGTGCCTCGGCCTCGTCCGGGTGGCCCGGGACGTGCACCGTCCAGCCGTCCAGGGTGTCGAGCAGGGCCACGTCCCCGGGCGACATATGGGTGAAGCCGCCGGCCGGCCAGTCGTAGGAGGCGCCGGCGCTGACGAACACCCCGCCGACCCCCTGGTGCCCGAAGTCCAGCTTGAGCTGCTCGAAGGGGCGCTCCACCAGGAAGCTCGCGAAGGTGTGCAGCACCGGCCGCATCCCGGTCAGGGCCAGCCCGCCGCCCGCGCCGATCAGGAGCTGCTCCCGGATGCCGACGTTGATCACCCGGTCGGGGTGGCGTCGCTCGGCCTCACTGAACCCGTCTCGGCTGATCTCCGCGAGGACGAGCGCGAGGCGGGGATCGTCGTCGAGAAGGCGGCTGGTGGTGGAGATGAAACGGTCGCGCATGGTGTCCATGGAACGGCTCTCCTGTGACTGTGGATCTGTCGTGGGCCGCCGACCGATCGGTCGGCCGACGGGTCGGGCCTGGTCAGGTGTTCTTGGGCTCGACGCGGGCGACGACAGCGCGCGGGCGCCCCGGATGCGGCGCGGTGAAGGCGTCGTACAGCGCCTCGTGATCGCGTCCGTCGACGGTCTCGGCGGACCACCCCGCCGCCTCGAAGCGCGAGGCGATCCCGCCGGGCCAGCCGTGGGTGGCTGAGCCGTTGTCGATCACCAGCGTGTGCAGCTGCTCCAGGCGGGCGGGCCCGGCGTAGGCGATGGCCTCGTGATTGCTGCCCTCGTCCAGCTCGGCGTCCCCGATCAGCACCCAGACCCGCGGCTCGGTGAGCCCTTGCGCCCGTAGTCCGAGCACACTGCCCACGGCCAGCGGCAGCCCGTGCCCCAGTGACCCGCTCCCGATCTCGGCCCCCGGCACGAGCGTCCGGTCCGGGTGGTGCCCGAGCGGGGAGTCGTACGAGCCGAAACCGGGGAGCAGCTCCTCGGGGAAGAAGCCCTTGGCGGCGAGGACGGCGTAGTACGCCATCGGCCCGTGCCCCTTGGACAGCAGGAACCGGTCCCGCCCGGCCGCGTCGACGGTCTCGGGCGATACCCGGAGCACCCGGTCGTAGAGCACCCAGAGGGCGTCGAGCGTGGAGGTGGCGGCGGGGGAGTGCTTCTCGTCGCCGACCATGAGCCCCATGAGGCGCGTCAGCCGGTCGAGGTGGGCGCGATGATCGCGACGATCGCGCGGGGTGAGCGTCTCTGCCGTGTTCGTCATGGTCCACAGCGTCCAACCTCAAGCGAGCTTGAGGTCAAGCCGGTCATGGGGTTCGTGACCACCGGGCGAAGTGCGGTATTGTTCTCATGCGCGTTCGGCCAGGGGAAATCCCAGGTCAAACGGGTGCCGGGACGTGGCGCAGCTTGGTAGCGCACTTGACTGGGGGTCAAGGGGTCGCAGGTTCAAATCCTGTCGTCCCGACTGTGCGGAAACGCAGGTCGGAGGCCGTTCTCTCATCCATGGGAGGGCGGCCTTTCGTGCGTCCGGGGCCATGGTGGTCGCTGTGTGGTCCCAGGTCCGAGCCGGGGCTGGCCCGCCAGGGTGCTGGTGGCGGGTGGCGTGGGGACGCGGAGCTGCACCAGAGCCTTCGCCGCCAGCCACGCGTCCAGGGAGGCGGCGACGGTCTGGGGCGGGTCCGTGTCGAATCCGCCGGCCCCACCCGGATCGGCATCGGTGAGAGGGCGGCGCGCGGGACCGGCAAGCCTCAGGAGCCGGTGAAGCGGGGACGCCTCGCTCGGCCCGCTGCCGAAGGCGTTCACGGTCGGGCCCGGCCGACTTCGTGGCGGTCGCCCCATGCCATGGCGTCACGCGTGAACCCACCGTTCGTCACGAAGGGCGGTGAGAGCTTTCCCGGGTAGAGGAGCCGCGAGGAAAGGACGGCCGGTATGGGCGAGTTGTTGATCGGGACATGTTCATGGACGGACAAGGCGCTGGTGGCCAGCGGATGGTACCCACCCGGGCGGCGCGACCCGGAGGGGAGGCTGCGGCACTACGCCGAACGCTTCTCCGTCGTGGAGGTCGACGCCGGCTACTACGCTCTCCCCAGCGTGCGCAACAGTCTGCTCTGGAGCGAACGCACGCCGCCGACCTTCCGGTTCGATGTCAAGGCGTTCTCCCTGCTCACCGGCCACCCGACCCGCAAGACCGCCCTGCCCGCCGACCTGCGCGACCGCACCCTCGGCGACCCGGAGCTGCTCGACGAGGTCTGGCATCGTTTCGGCGCGGCCCTGCGGCCGCTTCGCGAGTCCGGCCGGCTGGGCGCCGTACTGTTCCAGTTCCCGCCGTGGTTCGGTCCGGGCGCGCGGGCGGAGACCGTGCTCCATGCCACCAGGAAACGGGCGTACCAGTGGCCGATGGCCGTGGAGTTCCGCCATCCCGAGTGGTGGCGCGAGGACCGGCGGGAGCGCACTGCCGCCCTGTTGAGGGACCTGGACGCCACCGCGGTGGCCGTCGACACGGCCCAAGGACTGCCCCTCTCGATGCCCGCCGTCACACCCGTCACGTCCTCGAGGCTCGCAGTGGTCCGCTTTCACGGCCGTAGCGCCGCCTGGGGGACCGGAAGCAAGGAGGACCGCTTCCGCCATTCCTACACGCGGGAGGAACTGGCCGCCTGGCTGCCGCGCCTGCGCTTCCTGGCGGACCGGGCCGAGCAGCTGCACGTCCTGTTCAACAACTGCTGCGGTGACGCCGCGGTACGCGCCGCCGAGACGCTGCGCGGTCTGCTGGAAGATTCCTGAGGCGACCGTCCGGTCACCGCCGCCGCAGTGGCGAGTGGGCGCTCACGCCGCAGCGGCCTGAAACGCAGGTCTGAGGCGTTCTCTCCTCCATCAGAGGGCGGCCTTTCGTGCGTCCCCGCCCCGCGTCCGCGACGGCGCGGGGCACCCGCGGGGGACCGGCCGCGCCGGTTGCGGGGAAGTCGGCCCAGCTCAGGACGTGCTGCTCCACCCGGCGGTCCGGGAGTACGAGTCGAGCAGGTCCACCACGAAGACCAGGGTCGAGTGCGCCGGGATCAACGGTGAGGGCGCCTCATTGCCGTAGCCCAGACGCGGAGGAACGACGATCTCGCGCCGCCCGCCGACCCTCATCCCCCGCACACCCCGGTCCATACCCTTGATGACCCTGCCGCCGCCCAGGGCGAACTTGAACGGCTCGCCGCGGTCCCAGGAAGCGTCGAACTGCGTCCCGGACTCGAAGGTCACCCCTACGTAGTGCACCCGGACCACCATGCCCGGCTTCACCTCGGCCCCGTCCCCGACGATCAGGTCGCGGATGGTCAGCTCGGTGGGAGCGGCACCCTTCGGAACGTCGACCTCGGGCTTCGTCCGCTCACCCATCACAGCCTCATCACTCTCCGCAGGCGACCCGCCCGGACCATCCGGACACACGGACTCTCCATGGCAGCCTATGCCGGTCTCGTGGCGGTCGCGGACGCCGCTCGGGGGATACCCACCGCGCCGGGGCCGCTACCCGCAAGCGAGGCGAGGGCCCGGTCGCCGTCATCGGGTCCGCCACTGGTGGTCGGGCAGGAAGCGTACGTCGTACTGCTCCGGGACACTGGCGAACTTGTGGGGTGCCGGGACGACCGGCTGGTGCGGCAGGCCGAGTTGCTCGGCAGGCGCGCCGAGGTTCTCGAAGAACCGCTCGAAGGTGCCTCCCGGGCCGGCGGCCACGCCGACGACCTGGCTGTGGTGGCGCTCCATGCGGTAGGCGTGGCGGCAGTTCTTGGGTACGAAGCCGAAGTCGCCGGGCGTGAGCAGTTTTTCCTGCTGGTTGCCCTCGGTGTCCTCGACGAACAGCCGGACCGCGCCTTGGGTGATGTAGAAGACCTCGTGGGTGTCGGTGTGCAGGTGGGCCGGGATGAGGTCGCCCTTGGGGCCTTCGACGGTGAAGAAATTGAAGGTGTTCTCGGTCTGCTCACCGCCGGCGTAGATGGTGATCAGGTCGCCGAACAGATGGGCGCGGTCTCCCTCTCCCTTCTCGATGAAGTAGGGCTTCCCCGGTTCCGCGGGTATCCGTGATGCCTGCCGGTAGCGGGTGGCGTACTCGATGGTCATGTGTCCTCCGGTGATCGAACTCCGCCCATGATGTCAGGTGCCCTGACATGAGAGGGTGTCGGTGATCAAGTACCGGACACGAGACCGGCCCATGGTGAGGAACAGATGCAGTCCACCCGCCGTAACCTCCCCCAGTTGCTCGGCGACGCCCGGCGCTGGTTCGAAGAAGGACTGCTGGCGGGCCTGGAAGCAGCCGGAGCCACGCCGGTGTCCCCGACGCAGGTCCAGCTCTTCGCCGTGCTGGACGACCAGGGCACCACGGTCTCCGAGCTGGCCCGGCGCATGGGCGTCACCCGGCAGACCGCGCACCAGGCCGTGCACGGCCTCGTCGCCACGGGGCTGCTCGAACAAGTCCCGGACCCCGCCTCCGCCCGGCAGCGCTTGATCCGCCGCACCCGTGAAGGAGAACGCGCACACCGTCAGGCCTGCATCATCCTCGACCGGCTGGAGGTGCGGCTCGCCGAGCGGATCGGCCGGAAGGCGGTCGATGCCCTGCGGGCGACGCTGGAAGCCCCGTGGGGCGGGCCGCCCTCCCCGAGCTCGGAGTGAGGCTGCCGCGACGGCACCCGCGGAACCAGGCCCCGGGCGTGGCGACCGGCTGGGAGCTCCAGCTGCTTGTTCATCGGCCCGTGCCCATCGAGCGGCCCCTTGCCGACGACGACATGATCCAGCAACGCCCACCTCGCCGACCGGGCTGGGGCCACGGCCGCGGTGTCAGTCTGCTGAGCTATTGTTCCCGCCACCGCACAACGACTGTAGGGACCACGAGAATTGACCGGCCTGTCTGCTTTCCCGCTGCCCTTCCACGCTTCCCGTTCCATATCGTTCGCGACACCCCGGACGCTGCGGGAACTCGAGATGATGCAGTGCAGCGCGCACATCCGGGCGAAGCCGGGGTGGTTCGACAAGATGAACGACGCCGACATCGTCGCCAAGTGGACGCGAGAGGCGGTCGATCAGGGCCTCACCGAAGCGCAGGTTCGTTACGTGCTTGCCGAACTCGGGCACTACGCCGCGCTGCGGGACGGACGAACCGGCATCGAGGTGTCCGCCGTCGACGGGGTGTGGCAGTCGGACACACTCGTCGACGACACGCTCCGGTCCCGGCTGCGCGAGGCCGTCCGGGTTCTGGAACAGGTCCCCGAAGCGGAACGGGACTGGCATCCCGGATCCGGCGGGCAGGTACTGGATCTGGTGCATCCCTCACTGTTCTGCCTGGTGAGGGACGTGAGCGGCGCGCCCGAGCGGGCCTGGCAGAACCCGACGGACCGTTACTCGAAGTACGAGTTCTCGGAGAGGTTCCAGTGGCTGCCCACGGATGTCGACGTCAGTGACGACGGCGCGGTCGCCTTCCGTTCGTACGTCAACAACGTCCACCCCGAGGCCCATCATGAACTGGCCTCCGTCCTCCCGGACTTGTTCGGGCGCATGCGCCCGCTGCTGGAGAACGTGCTCACCGACCTGCGCCATCCGCGGCCTCTGCGGATCGAGGCCGATCCCTACGGGTGGTACGACTCGGAACCGGCGCGTCCGGACAAGTCTTCCTACAGCGATGCCGCGGTCTACGCAGAAGCCCTCCGCGCATGGGAAAGGGCTCAGGACGACTGGTGGGAGAACCGCCGCCCGGTCGTCCCGGACGCCCCGGCCTTCACCCCGCCCGTGCTGCCCGACGAGTCCGCCCGAGTCGACCTGCGCGGCCGCCGTCTTCAGGTCATCGTCAAGCTCGCCACCCTTCACCTCACCCCGGACAAGCCCGAGTACCCAGGCGGTTCCTGGCATGTCGAGGGGATGCTGAACGAGCGGATCGTCTCGACCGGCATCTACTACTGGGACAGCGAGAACATCACCGAAAGCCGGCTGAGTTTCCGGGCGGCGCTCGACGACCCGGACTACGAACAGAACGACGACAACGGTCTGCGTGAGGTCTACGGCCTGGAGAACGAAGACGCGCTGAACCAGGTGCTGGGATCGGCATCGACGCCGGCGGGCCGCTGCCTGGCGTTCCCGAACATCCTGCAACACCGTGTCGGCTCATTCCGCCTCGCGGACCCCACCCGCCCCGGACACCGCAAGATTCTTGCCTTCTTCCTGGTCGACCCGTCGCAAAAGATCGTCTCGACATCCGATGTGCCACCGCAGCAACCGTGGTCCCAGACCTCGACCATGACGCTTGAACAGGCCAAGAACTACCGCGAAGAACTCATGCGGGAACGCAAGTTCTTCGTCGACGAACACAACCAGGAGCTCTACGAACGAGAATTCTCGCTCTGCGAGCACTGACGGACCGGGGGAGAACACCGGGCGGTGTCGCGGACGAGGAAGGGGGCCGACCGGGACGGCCGTCATGTCCGGCGAGGCTGTGAGCTGCCAGGGGGCGTCATCGCGTCCGCCGGGACCTCGAAGACGATCGCGCGCCCGTCGCGCTCGCTGCCCTGCTCGCCGACGCGTGTGAAACCGAAGCCCGCGATGGTGGCCAGGGAGGCGGTGTTGTCCGGGCTGATCCTGGCCCGCACGGTCCTGACATCGGGTTCGGCGGCGGCCCTGGCGAGTAGCGCCGTCAGCATGGCGCGGGCATAGCCCCGGCGGCGGTACCCGGGCACGACGGTGAAGCCGACCTCGACCATGCCGTCCTCGTCCGGCGGCCCGTGGAACCCGGCGTCGCCGACGACGATCCCATCGGGCTCGGACACCGCGGCCCGCGCGATCCAGGGCGCGGCAGACGGGTCCTCGGCAAGCTGGTCAGCGCGATAGCCGAAGATCCAGCGGGCCCGGTCGCAGACGAAGTGTTCGTCGAGGGCGACCCCTGCCTCGGCGCTGCCGCCGGCGAGGTCACCGTCGGCGAGCGCCCGCAGCGCCTTCGCGCCGAGCTCGACGAAACGGACACGTTTGGGGGTGGAGAGAGGTTCGCCATGCATCGCGGAGATGCTCGCCCAGCGGCCGGAAGGCTGTCCACCGCTTTACGGCCGCGGACGCGGTGCCCGACGTGACGGGCGGAGACGTGAACGACGAGTTGCTGAGAGTCCGCGACACGGTTTCACAAGTCACCGGAGTACCGGCCCGGCCCTTCCGGCAGTGGGCTTCGGAGAACGCCGCCGCCCTCCGATGAACCACCCTGGCGGGCTGCCTACGGACCCGAACAGGCCTCGTCAAGGCGGGGACCAAGATCGTAAGGTCAGGCCATGACCCCAGGATCACCCACCGAGAACCAGCCCGCCCCGCCGTTCCCGCCGGTGCTGACGACCCGTCATGCCGACGCCGGGACCTGCGCCGACAGCCCGGTCTGGCGCGCGGCGCTGGAGGTGTCGGCGTGATCGACTCCACGGTTCATGTCCGGGTGGCGCGGCCCTCGCGGGATCTCGCCGCGGCCGAACGCTTCTATGTGGACGGCCTCGGCCTGCACGTCCTGTGGCGCACCACCGAGCGCGTCCCGGGCGAGCACGACCTCGTCATGATCGGCCCGCCTGACGCGGGCTGGCATTTCGAGCTGACTCACGACCCCGAGCGCCCGCTGGAACCCACCCCCACAGTGGACGACCTGTTCGTGTTCTACCTGGGCGAGCCGGCGGACGAGGAGCTGGTCGACCGCTTGGCGGCGTGCGGAGGCACCCGCGTCCCGGCCCACAACCCGTACTGGGACGAGTACGGAGTGACGATCGCCGACCCGGACGGCTACCGCCTGGTGCTGTGCTCCCGTACCTGGGCCTGAGGGGAGCGGGGCGAACTCCTCCACGCTGCACGGAGAACTCCGGCGCGATGACCGACGCATCGTGCCTGCGGCCGGCTACGTCGCGGGAGTGACCTCCATAGACACCCCGGGTTGTTCTCCTGACGGCACCACCTGTCCGCACGGCGTTATGTGAGACATGGGGGTCGTGTCCCGTCGAGTGTTGCGTGTACCTCACCTGTGGGTGCTGTTCAAAGAGAGGTCTCCACGGCCAAGCTGAGCGTCGTGCTCCGGATCGATGCGGGTGCACTTCTGATCGTGTGGAGAACACGCCGGTGACGGCCAGAGCAGCGAACGGAGAACACTCGTGATTGTCGGAGTCCTCAAGGAAGCGCGGGCCGGTGAGAGTCGCGTCGCGGCCACGCCGGCCACGATCCAACAGATCCGCAAACTGGGGTACGACGTGGTCGTCGCCCCGGGCGCGGGGGTCGCGGCCGGCTTCACCGACAGTGCCTACGAGGCCGCCGGCGCGACCGTCGGCGAGGCGGCGGCCGCCGACGTGGTGCTGGGGGTCAACGCCCCGACCCCGTCGCAGCTGGACGGGGTACGCCCCGAGGCGACGGTGATCGCCCTGTTCGCGCCGGCCTTCGACCCGGCGATGGTCGAGGATCTGAGCCGGCGTCCCTTCACGGTGCTGTCGATGGACGCCGTGCCGCGCATCAGCCGGGCCCAGTCGATGGACGTGCTGTCGTCCATGGCGAACATCGCCGGCTACCGGGCCGTCATCGAGGCCGCGCACGAGTTCGGGCGCTTCTTCACCGGCCAGGTGACCGCGGCGGGCAAGGTTCCGCCGGCGAAGGTCCTCGTCGCGGGTGCCGGGGTCGCCGGTCTGGCGGCGATCGGCGCGTCCGGTTCGCTCGGTGCGATCGTACGGGCGACCGACCCGCGACCGGAGGTCGCCGACCAGGTCCGCTCGCTGGGCGGCGAGTACCTGTCGATCGCGTCCCCCGAGGTGGAGGTCTCGAAGACCGGCTACGCCAAGGAGATGGGCGACGACTACAAGGCGCGCGAGGTGGAGCTCTACGCCGCGCAGTGCCGCGAGGTCGACATCGTCATCACCACCGCGTTGATCCCGGGCCGTCCCGCGCCGACGCTCATCACCGCCGAGATGGTGGCGAGCATGAAGCCGGGGTCAGTGATCGTCGACATGGCGGCCGCCAACGGCGGCAACGTCGAAGGCACGGTGAAGGGCGAGAAGACCGTCACGGAGAACGGCGTGACGATCCTCGGATACACCGATCTGGCGGGCCGGCTGCCGGCCCAGGCCTCGCAGCTGTACGGCACGAACCTCGTGAACCTGCTGAAGCTGATGACGCCGGGCAAGGACGGGTCGCTGGTCCTCGACTGGGACGACCCGGTGCAGCGCTCGATCACCGTCGTACGCGAGGGCGAGTCGGCCTGGCCGCCCCCGCCGGTCCAGGTGTCCGCGGCCCCCGCGCCCGCGGCTGCCCCGAAGGAGCCGGCGAAGCCGAAGAAGGCGCCGATGACGGCGCGGCAGACGTTCGGCGGCGTGGCCCTCGGCGCGCTGGCGCTGTTCCTCACCGCCGCGTTCGCCCCCGCGGCGCTGCTGCCCCACGTGACCGTCTTCGTGCTCGCGATCGTGATCGGCTACTACGTGATCGGGCACGTGCACCACGCGCTGCACACACCGCTGATGTCGGTGACGAACGCGATCTCCGGGATCATCGTCGTCGGCGCGCTCCTGCAGATCGGGCACACGAGCACGGCGGTCACGGTGCTCTCGTCCGTCGCGATCCTTCTGGCCAGTATCAATGTCTTCGGCGGCTTCGCGGTGACGCGTCGCATGCTCGCCATGTTCAACCGGAGCTGACATGTCTGCGACCCTCGCCGCACAGGCGGCCTACCTTGTTGCCGCGCTGCTGTTCATCCTCGCGCTGGCAGGACTCTCCAAGCACGAGTCGGCACGGCTCGGCAACGCGTTCGGCATGCTCGGCATGGGCGTCGCGCTCGTCGCGACGGTCGTGCTCGCGTTGGACGGCGACGTCAGCGGCGCCGGCCTCGGTCTGATGGCCGTCGCGATGCTGATCGGCGCGCTGATCGGCCTGCAGCGGGCCCGCGGCGTCGAGATGACCGGAATGCCCGAGCTGATCGCGCTGCTGCACTCCTTCGTCGGTCTGGCCGCCGTGCTGGTCAGCTGGAACGGCTACCTCAACGTCGAGCACGACCCGGACGGCCACGAGGCCAAGACCCTGGACGCGCTCGGCACCCTGGGCATCCACCACGCCGAGGTGTTCATCGGCCTGTTCATCGGCGCGGTGACCTTCACCGGCTCCATCGTGGCGTATCTGAAGCTCGCCGCGAAGATCGACTCCAAGCCGTTGGTGCTGCCGGGCAAGAACGCCCTGAACCTCGGCTCGCTGGTCCTCTTCCTCGCCCTCACGGTGTGGTTCGTGATCACCCCCGAGCTGTGGCTGCTGATCACCGTGACGGCCCTGGCGCTGGCCCTCGGCTGGCACCTGGTGGCCTCGATCGGCGGCGGTGACATGCCGGTCGTCGTCTCGATGCTCAACAGCTACTCCGGCTGGGCGGCGGCTGCCTCCGGCTTCCTGCTCGGCAACGATCTGCTGATCATCACCGGTGCGCTCGTCGGCTCCTCCGGTGCCTACCTGTCCTACATCATGTGCAAGGCGATGAACCGCTCGTTCCTGTCCGTGATCGCCGGCGGCTTCGGCATCGAGGCGCCGTCGGGCGCGGACGTCGAGTATGGCGAGCACCAGGAGACCACCGCTCAGGGCGCCGCCGAACTCCTGGCCTCGGCCCGGTCCGTGGTCATCACGCCCGGGTACGGCATGGCCGTCGCCCAGGCGCAGTACCCGGTCGCGGAGCTCACCTCCAAGCTGCGCGCGAAGGGCGTCGACGTACGGTTCGGCATCCACCCCGTCGCCGGCCGTCTGCCCGGCCACATGAACGTGCTCCTCGCCGAGGCCAAGGTGCCGTACGACATCGTGCTCGAAATGGACGAGATCAACGACGACTTCGCCAAGACCGACGTCGTCCTCGTGATCGGCGCCAACGACACGGTCAACCCGGCCGGAGCGGAGGACCCCAGCAGCCCGCTCGCCGGCATGCCGGTCCTCAACGTCTGGGAGGCCGGCAAGGTCATCGTCTTCAAGCGCTCGATGGCCTCCGGCTACGCCGGCGTGCAGAACCCGCTGTTCTTCCGTGAGAACACCGCGATGCTCTTCGGCGACGCGAAGGCCCGGGTGGAGGACATCGTCGGCGCCCTCTGAGAAGCACGACAGGTGAGACTCCCCGCATCGGCGTGGACGGAGACGTCCACGCCGATGCCGGCAGACCGCAGCCGTCACGGACGGCCGCTCCATCGTTGTCCGCCCGGGTGGTCCGCACCCGTACCGCACGCAGCTCAGGAGCCCGCATGCACCACTTCGATGTCGAGACCCTGACGGCGGGCCCGTGGCGCAACAACGGGGGCGCCACCCGGGAGATCGCCTCGTGGCCGCTCGGCGCCGAGGAGTTCCAGTGGCGTGCGAGTGTGGCGGACATCGACCGGGACGGGCCGTTCTCGGCGTTTCCCGGTGTCGACCGGACGCTCACGCTGCTGGCGGGCGACGGTGTGCGGCTGACGGCCCCCGGGGGGTTCGACCGGACGGCGCGAGCGCAGGAGCCCCTCGGGTTCTCCGGAGACCTGGAGCTGACCGCCCACCTGCTCAACGGGCCCTGCCGGGTGCTCAACATCATGGTGCGGCTCGGCCGTCGGACGGCCCGGGTGGACCGGATCACCGCGCCTGTCGTGCCGGCCGGCGGCCACGCCGGGGTGTTCCACGTGCTGCGCGGCCACTGGCGGACGGGTGCCGAGGGGCGCCTTCTGACGGCCGGCCAGGGCGCGTGGTGGGAGGGGAGCGACGACGCACCGGGCCGAGGGGTCGCACCGCTCTCACCGGACGCCGTCGCCCTGTGGGCGGATGTCGCGCCCGTGCGCCGCGGTGAGTGAGACGACCGCCGTCACGGGACCTCGCGGAGGCACTGCGGCAGCGCCGGGTGTTCCTCGCTGCGTACGGCCGGGAGCCAGGCCGTCGGGGGCTTGGAGCCGGCCGGGAGGCGGACACGGAACCAGCGGGTGGACCGCCGGTCCTCCTCGTCGATGATGGGCTCCCCGTCAAGCACCTGGCAGTCGGCGGTGAGAACGTCGCCGTGCCACACCCGGGTCGGCACGACGTTCTCCGCGGTGTAGGGCCGCTCGGGGTCGATCGCCAGGCCCAGACTGCACCGCGGGTTCCGGTCGACGCGCTCCCGGCAGCCCCGCTCCGCGTTGTACACCCGGACCGCCCCGGGCGTCGTGGCGTCCGCACCACCGGGCGGCGCGGCCGAGGTCGCCCGTACCGCGTCCGAGCACAGGGACGCGCCGGCGATCCCGCACAGCGCCGTGGCCAGGACGGCGGCGCGGGCCCGGCCGCCACGCCGTCCCGCCCCTGCCCCGGGTGCCTCCTGGTGGGCGGTGATGCGGGCGAGCAGGCTCTCGGCGGTGTGGGGGGCGCGGGCCTCGTGGGACGGGGCGAGGCAGTCGGCGGCCAGCTGCCGCCAGAACGGCGGCACGGCGTGGTCCATGCGCAGCGGCGCGCGCCCCTCGCCGTACTCCTGGACCGCAGCACCCCGCGCCACGGGGGTCGCCCCGGCGAACGGTGAGCCGCCGGACGCGAACACCTCGTGGATGACGATGCCGAGCGCCCAGATGTCCGCGGTCGGCCGCACCCGCACGCCGAGTTCGCCCAGGGGTGCCCTCCAGCGCTCGGGCGGGAAGTAGTCCAGGGTGCCCATGGGAGGCGCGTACCCGTGGGTCCCCGTCAGCTCGGTGGCGAGCCCGAAGTCGGAGAGCTTCACGGAGCGGTCCCTGCCCAGCAGGACGTTCTCCGGCTTGAGATCCGCGTGGACCCAGCCCGACCGGTGGAGATGGGCGAGTCCCTCGCAGATGCCGGCGATCAGCCGGCCGCGATCGGCGTCCGGCACGCCCGCGTCGACCAGCTCCCGCAGACTGCCGGCGGCCCGTTCCATGACCAGCACGATCGCGCCCTCCAGGGAGGGGCGGTCGGGTGCGGCCGGCACGAACGACTCCAGGAGGCCGATCAGCCGGGGATGCCCGGCCCTGCGCCCGAGTTCGACCTCGCGGCGGGCCGATTCCACGATCCTGCGCACCTGGCGCGGCGCCAGCCCGGCGGTCGGCATGATCTTGAGCGCGACTTCGGTGGGGGGCGGGGGCGTGGCGCTCCCGCCGGTTCGGTCCGGGCGCCCCTCGGCCGGACGGGCCGCGTAGACCGTGGACCAGCCCCCGGCACCGATCAGCTCGGTGACCACCCAGTCTCCGACCCGGCAGCCGGCGGGGAGCAGGTCCGTCCGGTCGCGTTCCGTGGTGCCCCCCAGGCCGTGCGGCGGTCTCATCGTGCGGCCTGCCGCTCCCGCCCGCCGGCCCCCGCCAGGGGCGGCAGCAGCGCGAGATGCTCCTCCCGTACGAGCCCGAACCGCAGCGCCAGCCCGACGATCTCCTCCCGCTTGCCGTTGCGGCGCTCGCCCTTGCCGGGCTCGTGGGCGTCCGGGACGGCGATGCGCAGCTTCTCCTCGGCGAGATAGTCGATGTGGGAGCTGACCGCCCGCGCGGTCAGCGCGCCGCAGGTGGCGTGCCCCCTGAGCCGCTCGACGATCTGGGGAGTGGTGGGGACCGCCACACGCGACTGGTCGCGCAGACGCGGTTCGCAGAGTGCGACCAGGACGAGGAAGTACGTGGCCGTCTCGTCCAGCGAGTACGCGGTGACCGTGCTGTTCCCCCAGGGAACACCCATGGCCTCCGGGTCCAGATAGACGTGGTCGGGAGCGAACACCTGGAAGGAGACCGTGACGTCACCGCGGGTGGGCAGCACGACGCGCGCGAACTCGAACGGGATCGGCGCCCCCACCCGTCGCGGCGGAACCCTCAGGTATTCGCCCGCTCCCTCCGGGTTCTCCACCAGATAGCTGTGGGTGGTGCTGTGGTTCGTCAGCTGCCAGTGGTCGTCGGTCACATGGATCTCCCCGGCGAGCCGGGAGATCGCCGGGTCGTCGAGGCGCAGCTCGACGGGGACCGCCGTGGAGCCCCGTCCGAAGCGGGCGACCTCACCGGGCCCCAGCCGCAACGTCACCGCGCCACCGTGCGGTTCGCCGTCGACGGCGCCACCGCTTCCCCCTGGCAGATGGACGACTACGCCGCTCACCGCTCCCCCCGTTCCCCGTGTCGTTTGTCCGACCAGCGGAACGATACTCATCTCTCCGGGGAGTTCACGGGCGTACTTCGGCCACATCGACAAAACCGGCCGCCGGGGGCCGTGGTTGCCCCGTTCCCGACCGCGCACAGTGGGGAAAGTCACCGTACGGGCAGGCGGAAGACCGCTTCGTGGCGGGAGGGGCGGCGGGAACGGAGCACCCGCCGCCGACCACGTGGCGAGATCCGCACACTGCGCTCAGAGAGCGGGGCCGCCCGACACCAGGGGCGCGACCGAGTGGTCCCCGAAGGCCGTCCACGGCTGCCAGCCGCCGCTCGGCCGGGCCTGGACGCGGGTCCGCATCCGGCCCGCGACGGTGACGGCGAAGACGTGCAGCCGACCGGCGGCGTCGAGTGCCGCCGTCGGCGTGGCGGCGAGCCGGAGGCCGGGCTCGCCGAACTCCCCGCCGGGATGGGTGTCCCCACCCGGAGCGACCTGCCAGCGGTGGTCGAGCCGGGCGCCGCCGGGCGTCAGCGAGAACGCCTCGAGCCGGCCGTCGGCGTTCACGGCGAACGCCGGGGCGGCGGCGCTCCAGCCGAACAGCGGCAGCCACTCGCCCCAGCCGCCGCTCGGCACGGCCTGCCGCCGGACGAAGGTTCCCACGCCGGACGGTCCGATCGCGGCGACGCCGAGCCGGCCGCTGCCGTCCCTGGCCACCCGGGGCGCGGCGCCGGCGGCGGTGCCGAACCGGTGCCATGCCGCGGTCCAGGGGCCGCCGGGGGACTCCTGCCACCGGTGGTCGATGGCCGCGCCGCCGGGGGCGAGGGCGAACACCTCGAGCCGGCCGTCGGCGTTCGCCGCGACAACCGGTGGCGCGCCCGCCGCCCCGCCGAATCCGGGCTCCCACGGGTCCCAGGCCGTGGACCCGGCCGACCTCTGCCGTCGCCGCGCGACGGAGGCGCCGCCGGGGCTCAGGGCGAAGGCCTCCAGACGGCCGGAGGCGTCGCGGGCGACGGCGGGGGCCGCACCGGCCGGACCGCCGAACTCCGCCCAGTCGTGCCAGCCGCCGTCCGGCCGCTGCACCCGGTGGTGCAGCTGGACACCGCCCGGGGCCAGCGAGAACACCTCGAGCCTGCCGTCGGTGGTGCGGCCGAGCGTGGGAACCGCACCGGCGGGCCCGCCGAAGGGCTCCCACCCCGACCAGCTGTCCGTGTGCGGGTCGAGCTGGACGCGCCGCAGCATCGAGCGGTCGCCGGCGTCGAGGGCGAACACCGTCAGCCGGCCGTCCACGTCGAGACCGGCCACCGGGTTGTCGGGGCTCTGCCACGGCGGTGGCGTGTCCCGCCATGACAGGGGCGCCACGTACAGCCCGTTCCGGAACCAGCCCGCGGCGCCGGCGTACCAGGTCTCCCCGGCGCGGACCACCTCGACGGCGTGGCCGGCCACATGCCCGGCGTATCCGGCGAGCTCGAAATGGAACGGGTCCCGCGACGCGAGGACGTCGGTGCCCTCGTAGCCGTTGCGCGGGCCGATGAACAGGTAGTACCAGCCGTCTCGTTCGACGACGCACGGCGACTCGGTGACCGAGACGGTCGCGTCCGTGGTCGCGTCGGTGAACGCGACGCCCGGCTCGCTCCAGTGCAGCAGATCGGCGGAACGCCGGTAGGCCACGACATGCCGGCCGCCCGGGGCGGAGAGTTCGGTGTAGTACATGACCCACTCGCCGCCGGTCCGCAGCACCATCGGGTCGCGCGCCGCGAGCCCCCGGAACAGCGGGCCGGACGGTTCGCGGGTCCAGGTGAACAGGTCGGTCGACGTGGCGAGGTTGATGGCCGCGCCGCTCGCGCCGCCCGCGGCGTAGAACATCCAGAACCTGCCGCCCGCCTCGACGACGTGCGGCGCCCACAGGTGTTCCTCACCGAAATAGGACGGGTCGACGGTGAGCGCGTCGGGGTGGCTGGTCCACGGGCCCTGCGGGCTCGGCGCGGAGGCGTGGGCGAAGGAGATCTCCGCCGCGCTGTCCGGGGATTCACCGCGCGGCGCGCTGTTGCCGACGATGCCGAACAGGTGCCAGCGGCCCTGAGCCTCGATCAGGGTGTGATCGTTGAGATAGCGCGGGCCCGCGGAGGTGGACGGGTCGTAGACGTACGTGAAGGGTCCCGCGCCGACCCACTCAGGTGCCGGGGCGTACGCGGAGGCCGCCGCGGCGGCGGCCGGGCCGGCACCCAGGAACGGGAGGGCGCCGGCGCCGGCCGCACCGCGCAGCAGGCTCCGTCTGCTGATCGGAAGCATGGATTCCTTCGGTCGGGTCGGTCGACGGCCGGACAGGTCAGCCGACGGCGGGTCCTGCGGAGTTGTTGAGCCAGAGCCACTCGGACCAGGTGGAGAAACCGGTCTGCCACTTGTGGAACGTACCGGCGTGGCTCGTGCCGAAGACTTCGATCCGGCCGTCGGCGTTGGTGGCGGCCGTGACCTCGGTGCCGCCGGTGCCGAAGGACGCCCAGTCGCTGTAGGGGGCGTTGACGGCGGTCTGCCAGGTGTGCATGGCGGTGGTGCCGTTGATGGCGAAGACCTCGACGCGCCCGTCGGGGGTGCGTTCGCTGGTCAGCTGGGAGTCGGCGGGGCCGCCCGTGGGTTCCCACTCGGACCAACCGGCGGGGCCGGTCTGGTACCTGTGGAAGACACCGACCGGGCCGGAGGCGAAGACCTCCAGGCGTCCGTCGGCGTTGTGGTCGACGGTCAGGTCGTGCCCGCCCTCACCGAAGGCGCTCCACGGGGACCAGCCGCCGTTGGGTGCCGTCTGGTAGCTGTGCTGGAAGGTGGTGCCGTTCAGGGCGAAGACCTCCAGGCGTCCGTCGGGTGCCTTTCCCATCTCCACCCGGCTGTCGGCGGGGCCGCCGCCCGTGGGCTCCCACTCCGACCAGCCGCCGTTCGGGGCGAGTTGATACCGGTGGAAGAGCCCGACCGGGCCGGACGCGTAGACCTCGATGCGGCCGTCGGCGTTGACACCGGCCGCCGTGTCCCGGCCGCCCTCACCGAAGGTCTCCCAGCCCGACCAGCCGCCGGACGGGCTCAGCTGCCAGCGGTGCTGGAAGGTGCTCCCGTTCAGGGCGAGCAGTTCGAGACGGCCGTCGGCGTTCGGCGCGAGGGCGAGTTCGGCGTTGCCCGGTCCGCCGAGCGACTCCCATTCCGACCAGTCGCCGTTGACCGCCTGCTGCCAGGAGTGGTGGATGCCGTCGGCTCCGGCGGCGAAGACCTCCAGGCGTCCGTCCGCCGACCGCGCGGACACGACCCGGCCCGACTCCGCCGGGTACACCAGCGGCACGGGCCGCGGACCGCTGCCGGGGGTGCAGGGCAGGACGACGCCGCGCTCCGCCAGGTAGGGCTCGGGGTCGATTCCGTACGTGGCGGACCGGTCGCCCCAGATCCGCAGATGGAGGTGGGGGCCGGTGGACTGCCCCTCGGAGCCCATCAGGGCGATCTGCTGGCCGGCCACGACGCGGTCGCCGGCGGAGACGTCACGCCGGACCATGTGCCCGTACTCGGAGATCCTCCCGTCGGGGTGCTGGATCCGGATCCACTGGCCGTAGCCGGGCTCGCGCCCCGAGATGGTGACCTCGCCGTCGCCCACGGCGTAGATCGGCGTCCCGACGTCGTTGGCGATGTCGACACCGTTGTGGTTGCTGTGGAAGTGCTGGGACACGAAACCGGCGGCCGGGCAGGCCGCGGTGGCGACGGCGGCGGTGCTCCGGGCGGCCGCGGCCGGAGCCGCGGGCACCAGCGCCGGCAGCAGCAGGGCCGCTGTCGCCGCGAGAACCCAGGTCACTGCGCGTCGGGAAAGTCCTGGAAGCACGAGACCTCCTCCCCTTGGCTGTCTCGGGGTGAGTGGGACGGACGTACGGGCGGTACGGAAGCTAGCAACGGAGCGGGGTCCCGCAGACCCCGGAAGGTTACGGACTGACAGGCGGGAGCACCTCGGCTAGAAGCCCGTTGCCGCTGGTCATCGGGATTTCATCGGTCCTCCTTAGCGTGGCCGCGTTCACACGACGGCCCGAACGACAAGGAGAGGACGGCTCGATGGCGAGCAGGAGACGCAGCGCGAGGCTGCCGATAGCGGTCCTGGCGGCGGTGGCCGTGCTGAGCACCTCCGCGGCCACCGGTTCGACGACCACGGGGGCGGCCGCCGCCGAACCCGGGCCGGACAGACCGACGATCCGCTACACCGAGTACGGCATCCCGCACATCATCGCCTCGGACTGGGCGGGGCTGGGGACGGGGTACGGATACGCCGCGGCCAAGGACAACATCTGCATCCTGGCCGACACCTATCTGATGGTCGACGCCCAGCGCTCCCGCCACCTGGGACCCGAAGGCAGGGCGAGCCCCGGCCAGAACCAGAACACCACCACCAACCTCAACAGCGACCTGTACTTCCAGCGCATCAAGGACGACAAGGTGGTGGAGCGGCTCCTCGCCATGCCCGCCCCCGAGGGTCCGGAGCCGGAGGTCAAGGAGGCCGTTCGCGGCTACGTCCAGGGATACAACCGGTACCTGGCAGAGACGGGGGTGAACAACATCTCCGACCCGGCCTGCCGCGGCGCCGCCTGGGTCCGGCCGATCACGGAGCTGGACGTCTACCGGCACGCGCACGCCGAGATCATCATGGGCAGCGCCGACGCGCTCCTGGACGGCCAGGTGAACGCCGCACCCCCGGGGGCCTCGGCCGCCGCCCCCGCCCAGCGGCCGGCGTCCTCACCCGGGAAGACCGCGGCCAGGATCCGCGACGCGATGGCGGTGAGCCGGCAACAGAGCATGGGAAGCAACGCGTTGGCGGTCGGCTCGCGGGGCGTCTCCGGTGGCACCAGCATGATGCTGGCCAACCCGCACTTCCCGTGGCAGGGCAAGAACCGGATGTGGCAGAGCCAGCTGACGATCCCGGGCGAGGTCAACGTCTCCGGGGCGAGCCTGCTGGGATTCCCCGCCGTGAACATCGGCTACAACGACAACGTCGCCTGGAGCCACACCGTCGCCACCGTGGCCCCGTTCGGGCTCTTCGACGTACAGGTCGATCCGCTGAACCCGACCATGTACCTGGTGGACGGCGCCTGGGAGCGGATGACCTCGCAGCGGGTCGAGGTCGAGGTGCGGAAGCCGGACGGCTCCCTCGGCAAGGTCGCCCGCACGCTGTGGTCCACCCGCTACGGCCCGATCACCACCTCGATGCAGGGCGTCCCCTTGCCCTGGGTGGTCAGCGCCCACGCGGTACGCGACGTGAACATGAACAACCTGCGCGCGCTGAACACCTGGTTCCGCCTCGACCAGGCCAAGGACGTCCACGATGTGGTGGACATCCTGGAGACCACACAGGGCGTCCCCTTCTTCAACACGGTCGCCTCCGACCGCAAGGGCGAGGCGCTGTACGCGGGCATCCAGGCGACCCCGAACATCACCGACGAACACGCGCGGTCGTGCCTCACCGAGACCGGCAAGCTGCTGTTCAACCAGTCGCTACGGCTGCCGAACGCCCCGCCGGTCTCCATCTTCGACGGCAAGCGCGGCGCGTGCGACTGGCCCGACGACCCGAACGCGGTCGCGCCAGGGCTCCTCGACCCGCACAAGCAGCCGCGCCTGATCCGGTCCGACTTCGTGGGCAACGCCAACGACAGCGCCTGGCTGGCCAACCCGGAGCAGCCGCTGACCTTCCCCCGGGTGATGGGCGACACCGCGGCGCCCCGTTCGCTGCGCACCCAGGAACTCATCCTGACCGCGCAGAACCGGATCAACGGCACCGACGGCCTGCCGGGCCGGGGCTTCACACCGCAGACCATGGGGCAGTTGCTCTTCGCCGACAACAGCAGAGCGGCCGACCTCGCCCTGAACGCCACGGTGACGATGTGCCGGAACGTGGCCTTCGGGCTCATCCTGGTGGACGGCACCCTGGTCAACGTGAGCGAGGCATGCCCGGTCCTGGCCGCCTGGAAGAGCCACGACTACACCTCCGACAGCCGGGGCTCCTCGCTCTTCGCGACCTACTGGAGCTTCCTGCTCAACGGGCAGGGGATCGAGAAGCTGCCGTGGCGGGTCCCCTTCGACCCCAAGGACCCGGTGCACACGCCCAACTCGCTGGATACCGGGAGCTCCGCCGTCCGCGACGCGTTCGGCCGTGCCGTGATCGCCCTGCGCAAGGCGGGCGTTCCGCTGAACGCCCCCCTCTCGGACGTCCAGAAGGTCACCCGCGGTGGTGAGCAGATCCCGATCCACGGCTCGCTCGGGCAGCTCGGTGTGCTGAACGTGATCACGCCTGGCCAGGTCGACGGAGAACCGGACATCGTCTTCGGGTCCAGCTTCATCCAGCAGGTGAGGTTCACCGCAGACGGCCCGCCGCAGGCGTTCTCCGTCATGGCCTACTCCCAGTCGGCCGACCCGAACTCACCGCACTACGCCGACCAGACCAAGCTCTTCTCGGCCGGCACGTGGGTGACCGAGCGGTTCACCGAGGACCAGATCGCGGCTTCACCGGAATTGCGCGTCAAGGTTCTGAACTGAGAGCGCCCAATGACGTCCCCAGGAGGAAAGCAGTGACAACGAAGGTGAACTGGCGGCGGCTGGCGGTGGCGTGGATGCTCGCCGCCGCGGCCGTGGTCGCGCCGACGGGTTTGGTACAGGCCGCCGGCAGCGGCACCACCCCGCCGCCGATGGCGAACGGCTTCGGCCTGACCCAGGCCGGCCCGGCGACAGGAAGCGCCACCGACTTCTACCTCACCGTGACCACGCCCGAGGTCAAGGGCGAACAGCACATCAAGATCATCCTGCCGAGCGGTTACCACGACGACCCGGACCGGCGATACCCGGTGCTGTACTTCCTGCACGGATCGCCCGACGACCCGATCCAGCAGAACTATCCGGCGCTGTCCATGTCGAACGAGATGATCACCGTCATCCCGGACGGCGGCGCCCGGAGCTGGTACGCCAACTGGCTCAACCAGAAGACGGTGCTGGGTGCCCAGAACTGGGAGAACTTCCATCTCAAGCAGGTGATCCCGTTCATCGACGCGAACCTGCGGACCATCGCCACCAAGAAGGCCAGGGCCATCGCCGGCGTCTCGATGGGCGGGTTCGGGGCCTTCCACTACGCCCAGGCCCGCCCCGACCTCTTCAGCCAGACCGCGTCCCTGTCGGGTGACATCGACCTGTCGGCCCGGTCCATGGACCTGCGGATGGCCGTCGTCGCCTCCGTCACCGACGCTCTGGGCGCGATGTGCGCCTCGGCATCGGGGTACTGCGACCCGAACGAATCCCCGTACAAGCCCGGTGTGGACAGCGACGCCCTGTTCGGCTCGCCCTACCCCGTGTTCAACGTCGACCGGCGGTGGAACGAGGTCGACCCGTCCCAGCACATGGACCGGCTCGACGGAGTCGGGGTCTCCATCTACACGGGCGACGGCGGCGGCTCGCCGGTGAACATGGAGTTCTGGGTCTCGGGCGCGGCCAAGAACGTCAAGGCCGAGATGGACGCCCTGGCCATGCCCTACTACTACGTCAACTACGGCGACGGCTCCGGCTGGGGCACCCAGTGCGACGGCGGCCACAACGCCGGCTGCTGGGAACAGGACCTTCGCGACCTGATCCCCAGGCTGGAGAGGTCCTTCGCCTCCTGATCCCCGACGCGCCGAGCGCCCGCCGTCGTCCCGTCCGCCGCTGACGCGGTCCACGGGGCGACGGCGGGCGCGCGATCCGGCCCTGATCCGCCGGACAGGCCCTACCTGATCGCCGGACCGGAATCGTTCAGCCAGGCCCATTCCGACCAGGTGGTGAAGCCGGTCTGCCACCGGTGGTAGACGCCGGCGTGGCTGGTGCCGAACACTTCGATGCGGCCGTCGGCGTTGGTGCTCGCACCGATCGACGTGCCACCGGTGCCGAAGCTCTCCCACTGCGAGAACGCGGCGTTCGGGCCGGTCTGCCAGGTGTGGCTCGCCGTGGTGGAGTTGATCGCGAACACCTCGACCCGTCCGTCGACCGACCGCGAGGTGGTCAGCTCGGCGTCAGGGATCCCGCCGGTGCCGGTCCACTGCGACCACGAGGCCGGGCCGGTCTGCCAGCGGTGGAAGACCCCGTCGGCGTTGGAGGCGAACACTTCGAGCCTGCCGTCCTGGTTGTGGCTCGCCGTGACGGCGCGTCCTCCGGTGCCGAAGTTCTCCCAGGCGGACCAGCCGCCGTTGACGCCGGTCTGGTACAGGTGCTCGAACGTCGAGTCGGACAGCGCGAAGACCTCCAGCCGCCCATCGGGCGCGGTCTCCATGGCGAGTCGGGCGTTGGCCGGGCCGCCGCGGGTGCCTTCCCATGCGGCCCACCCGCCGCTGGGCGCGGTCTGCCAGCGGTGGAACACACCGTTGGCGTTGGAGGCGAACACCTCGATCCGCCCGTCGGCGTTGTTGCCCGCGGCCAGTCGGTGCCCGCCGGTGCCGAAGTTCTCCCAGGCGGACCACCCGGCGCTGGGCCCGGTCTGCCACATGTGATCGAACGTACTGTCCGACAGCGCGAACAGCTCCAGCCGGCCGTCCGCGTTGGCCGCCACCGCCAGCTGGGCGTTGCGCGGACCACCCGCGAACCGCCACGTCGACCAGGCGCCGTTCACCGCGGTCTGCCAGGCGTGGTACACACCGTCGGCACCGGCGGCGAACGCCTCGAGGCGCCCGTCCGCCGACCGCCCGGACACGACCCGGCCGGAGGCGTACGGGTGCTTGGGGCCGCCGCTCGTAGCGGACCACAACGCGTTGGCGATCAGCGTGGCGTCGCCCGCCTCGATCCCGTACAGATGACGCAGGTCCTCCCGCGGTCGCTGCACCCGCCAGCACACCTCGCCGATCGGCGCGTCGTTCCACCCGCCGCCCGGAAACTCGTCCTCCATCGCATTGAGGAAGGCATTGGTGGCGTAGACCGGGTCCAGACGCTGCTCCCGGCTGCCCCACCAGTCCTGCTGCTGGAACAGTCCGATGCTGGTGTGGTCGACGGCCTGGGAGTAGTTGTTCATGCTGGTCTCCACGATGATCGTCGCGATCGCGATCGCCGCGGCCCTCGGGTTGAGACCCCGGTCCTTCACCGCCTGCGTGACCATCCGCGCGCAGGACATCTTGTACGCGTTCAGATAGCCGGCCATCTTCGCGCCGAGCTGCGGGTTGAGCTGGTCGGCCATGATGCCGTCGGTGGCCGAAGGACCGGCCGGATCGCACGGCGCGGTCGGAATGGCCATGCCCTGGGGGCCGGCGAAGTACCGGGAGACGCCGGAACGGTCGCCGCCCGGAACGGGCTCGGGCCGGGCGACGGCGACCGAGGCGGTCAACCCGACGACCAACGCCCAGATGCCGGCCAGTAAGGCCAGTCTGGTGAATACGCGGTGCAAGCCGCTTCCTGCCATGGTGTGCCTCTCGTCGTGAACTCCGGTCGTTGGCGGCCGACGGTAGGAGGCACCCATGAAATGCCGATGGAATCGGCCTCCCGCGCGTTTTGCCGGGCCGTGTTTCACCGGGCCGCGTTTCTCCGGCCCGCGTTTCATCGGGATGTCATCGGCCGCCGCCAGGCTCGTGACGCGAAGACAGACCACATGGGGAGGATCGAAATGCGAGCGAAGAAGATGACGGCCGCCTTGGCCGGCCTTCTGCTGACGGCGGGGCTTTCGGTGGCACAGGCGTCCACGGCGCAGGCGGCCACGACGGCCTCGTGCGAGGGCACCTACACGATCGTCGTCGGCGGCACGGGAAGCTCCTGGAACAACGACGGCTTCACCGGCAACATCCAGCAGCACGTCGGGTACCCGACCCAGATCCCCAACGGCGCGAGCGCCCGGGCGGGCGTCAACGAGCTGAACCGGCTGGTGCGCGACCAGCGTGCCGCGTGCCCCAGCCAGCACGTCAAGATGGGCGGGTACTCCCTGGGCGCCGCGGTGGTGCACATCTGGGTCACCGAGAACTGGCAGACCTTCGACAACGTCAACGCCATCCTCATCGCCGACCCCAAGCGCCAGGGCGGTCCCGGCGCCAACGGAGGATCCGTACCGTTCGGCGGCATCGTCGGAGCGCCGCTCGCCGGCGCCGACAGGTACTTCGGTGACGTGCCGGTCAAGACGATCTGCCACTGGGACTACGTCTGCGACGAGTCCGCCGGCATCTGGACGTACCCGGGGAACCACATCAGGAACTACCCCCACGACTTCAACATGGATCACCACAACGACAGCGCCAACGAGCAGTGGTACAACGGCGCCTGGTATCCCGCCGCCTGGTGACCAGCGGCCGGTCGTGATCACGGGCCCATCGGTCACCGGCCGGCCGTGATCACCAGCCGGCCCTGATCACCGGCCGGTCGCGGACCCGGCCAGGGGGCTCAGACCGAGGCCGGCCTCGTCGCCGCGCAGAATCATCTGGTGCGCCCGCCGCAGCATCCGGCTCGGAGGAACCCCGAGGTCCTCGGCGAGACGGCGGCGGGCGCGCTCGAACACCGTCAAGGCGTCGGCCTGGCGCCCGTTCCGGTACAGCGCCCGCATCAGCATCGCGGCCACCGGCTCGTTGAGGGGGTGCGCCGCCGACAGGGCGAACAACTCGGCGATCACCTCCGCGTCCTGGCCAAGCCGCAGCTGCCACTCCAGCTTCCGCTGCACGATGGCGATCCGGCGATCGCGGAGCCGAAGCCGCTCCAGTTCGGCGAGCGGCCCCGGCAGACCGGCCAGGGGCTCCCCGTGGAACAGCTCCAGCGCCTGGGCGCAGAGGCGGACCGCCTCGTGTGGTGCGCCCGCTCGATCGGCCTTCCCGATGGCGGTGACCAGCCGCTCCATGCGTGCCACGTCCACGTCGACCGCACCGGAGGCCAGCCGGTAGCCACGGAGTCCGCGCTCGATGACCGCGTCCGGACCGTCCCCGACGCGCAGGGCCTTGCGCAGTCGGTAGATGTACACCGGCACCACGTTCGCGACCGGCGGCTCCATCCCCCATACGTCATCGAGCAGTTCCTGCTGGCTGAGGGAGCGTCCCGCGCCCAGGGCCAGGGCCGCCAGGACGGCTTGCTGGCGCAGATGCCCCAGGTTCAGGGGCCGACCGTCCCGCCATGCCCGCAGCGGCCCGAGGAGGGAGATCCGTACCTTCGGTCCCGCCGCTCGCGCGGCGATGGTCCGTGGTCTCACCGGCCGTGTGCGGGGGCCACGTCCGGGGACGACCAGACCGCAGTCGAAGGCGTGGACGATGGCGGCGGCCCGGTCGCGCAGGCCGAGCTTCCCCATGATCCGCGCGAGGTGCTCGGCCACGGCGTCCTCGGGGACGGCGAGGGCGGCGGCGATCTCGTCGTCCCGCAGGCCGCAGCCGACCGCGGAGAGCACCTGGCGCTCCTCATGCCTGAGGGCGGCGGTGGTAGGGCGGTCGGTGATGACGGTCGTCGGCATCGCTGCTCCCCGGTCTCCGGACGCTCCGTCTCGCGAGCGCCGTCGACAAGGTAGTGGGGGGAGTGTCGGGCAAGGCATCCGGAACGATCCGGAGTGACACACGCGCGCGAACGCGACATCCCCCATGGACGGCGAGGGTGTTGCCGCGGATCCGCCCGCTCGCGGCACATACGCGGCCGACTCGCCCACACGTGTGGTCGCTCCCCACACGCCGCCCGGCGGCACGCCGCCGGGCCCCTCCGCCGACGATCATGCCGACGTGATCACTTCCGATACCACCCCAGCGCCCGCCACCCCCCTGCGCTCGGCGCGCGGACCGCGCACCGCGGCCGTCGTGGGGCTCGGCGCCCTGACGCTGCTGGCGTCGCTGTCCGCCCTGCCCGCCGGGGCCGTTCCGGCCGCGCCGGGACCCGGCCGGGCGGTACCTCCTTCCGGGCCGGTGGACGTCCTGGAGACCGGGACGGCCGCCTACCTGGACGCCGTCCGCGACGACCCGCGGCGGCTGCGCGCCTTCTTCCGCCATCTGCCCAAGGGCGGGGACCTGCACAACCACCTCTCGGGCGCGGTGTCCACCGAGTTCCTGATCGAACTCGCCGCCAGGGACGGCCTGTGCGTCGAGACCGCCACGATGACCGCCGTCGCCGCGCCCTGCGGTGCGGGGACCCGGCCAGCCGCCGATGCCCGCACCGACCGCGCCTTCCATGACGCGATCGTGCGCGCCTGGTCCATGCAGGACTTCCCGCCCGGAGGCGACGGGCACGACCACTTCTTCGCCACCTTCGGCAAGTTCGGCGAGGTCACCTACCGCCACCGCGGCACCCTGCTCGCCGCTGTCGCCGAGGACGTGGCCGCGCAGAACCAGTTCTACCTGGAGACCATGGTCACCCCGGCCTCCGACGGCGCGAAGAAGCTCGCCGACAAGGTCGGCTGGGACGACGACCTCGCCGCCCTGCACGCCAAGCTGGTCGCCGGCGGCAAGCTGGAGCGGCTCGTGGCCGAGGCGCGCGCGGAGGCGGACCAGGCCGACGTCCAGTTCCGTACCGCCGCCCGCTGCGGGACCAGCCGCCCCGAGCCCGCGTGCCGACTCCCCGTCCGCTGGATCTCGCAGGTGTCGCGCGGCAGCTCGCGCGAGCGGGTCTACACCCAGATGGCCCTCGGCATGCGGCTGGCCGAACGCGACCCCCGGTTCGTCGCGGTCAACCTCGTCCAGCCCGAGGACGGGGAGAGCGCGCTGCTCCACTACAGCCTCCAGATGCGCATGCTGGCGCACCTGCGCGGGGTCTACCCCGAGGCCCATGTGACGCTGCACGCCGGGGAGTTGTGGCCCGGACTGGTCAAGCCCCAGGACCTGGCGTTCCACATCGCGGAGGCCGTCCACGTCGCCCGCGCGGAGCGGGTCGGCCATGGCGTCGACCTCGTCCACGAGGACGACTGGCGGCGTACGGCCCGCACCATGGCCGCCCGGGAGGTCGCCGTCGAGGTCCCGTTCACCAGCAACGCCCAGATCCTCGGCGTACGCGGCGCGGACCACCCGTTCGCCACCTACCGCGCCTACGGCGTGCCCGTCGTCCTGGCCACCGACGACCCGGGGGTCAGCCGGATCGACATCAGCCACGAGTACCAGTACGCAGCCGAGACCTACGGTCTGTCGTACCGGGAGCTGAAGGACCTGGCCCGGGCCTCGCTGGAGTACGCCTTCCTGCCCGGAGCGAGCCTGTGGCGGGGCAACCCCACCCGCGACGGCTACCGCGTCGAGGATGTCTGCCGCGGCGAGCGCCCCGGTACGGCCGTGGGCAGCCCCGGCTGCCGCCGTCTGCTGGCCGCCAGCCCCAAGGCCGACGCCCAGTGGCGCCAGGAGACCGCCTTCCACGACTTCGAGCGGACCTTCGGCACCGGCCGCTGACCCGCCCGCTCTCACGCCCCCACCGGAAAGGACCCACGGACCCGGCACCGCCCCGTCACGAGGACCCCCGCACCACGACCGCACGTCCCTGCCCTCCGAGCAGGGGTGATGCGGCTCACCGGCCCGCCCCCGCGCCCGTACGAAGCGCGTCAGGAGCGGGCCGCGCGGCGTATGGGAGGCGTCAACGAAGGCCGAGGCCGGGCGGAAGGGAGGTTTCCTCGACTGGTCCGAGAAACCGATCTTCACTCAGGAGCTCGCGATGGCCGATCTGGCCTTCGTCCTCACCACGGCCGCGGTGTTCGCGCTGGTGGCCCTCGTCGCCAAGGGGGTGGCCGAGCTGTGACCGCCGAGAACGTCGTCGGCCTCCTCGTGGCCGCCGCCCTGCTGGGCTATCTCGTCCTCGCCCTCGTCAAGCCCGAGAAGTTCTGAGGACGCGGATGAGTCCCGTTCTCGCCGCCGTGCTCCAGCTCCTCGCGCTGAGCGTCGCGCTGGGCCTCGCGTACCGGCCGCTGGGCGACCACATGGCGCGCGTGTACTCCTCGACGCACCACCTGCGGGTCGAGAAGTGGATCTACCGTGCCATCGGAGCCGATCCCGACACGCGGATGGGCTGGCCCGCCTATCTGCGGGGTGTCCTCGCCTTCTCCGCGGTGGGCGTGCTGTTCCTCTACCTGCTCCAGCGGACGCAGGGAGCGCTGCCCGGCTCGCCCGCCTTCGCCTCGATCGACCCCGACCAGGCGTTCAACACGGCCGCGTCCTTCGTCACCAACACCAACTGGCAGTCGTACTACGGCGAGCAGGCCATGGGCCATGTCGTCCAGACCGGTGGGCTGGCGGTGCAGAACTTCGTGTCGGCCGCGGTCGGCATGGCGGTCGCCGTCGCGCTCGTGCGGGGCTTCGCCCGGTCCCGTACCGGCGAGCTGGGCAACTTCTGGGCCGACCTGGTCCGGGGAGTCGTCCGGATCCTGCTGCCGATCTCGGTGATCGGTGCCCTCGTCCTCGTCGCCTGCGGTGCGATCCAGAACTTCTCCGGCATCCACGAGGTCGGCCGGTTCGCCGGCGGCTCCCAGCAGTGGAACGGCGGGGCGGTCGCCTCGCAGGAGGTCATCAAGGAGTTGGGCACCAACGGCGGCGGCTATTTCAACGCCAACTCCGCCCATCCCTTCGAGAACCCCAACGGTCTCTCCAACCTCTTCGAGATCTTCCTCGTCCTGGTGATCCCGTTCGCCCTCACGCGCACCTTCGGGCGGATGGTCGGCAGCCTCAGGCAGGGGTACGCGATCCTGGCGGCGATGGCGACGATCTGGGCCGGATTCACGGCCCTGATGCTGTGGACCGAGTTCGCGGGCCACGGTCCCGCCTTCGACCTCGCCGGCGGCGCGATGGAAGGCAAGGAGACCCGGTTCGGCATCGGCGGCTCGTCGCTCTTCGCGGTGGCCACGACCCTGACCTCGACCGGCGCGGTGAACTCCTTCCACTCCTCGTACACCGGTTTCGGCGGCGGGATCACGATGCTGGGGATGCAGCTCGGGGAGATCGCGCCCGGCGGCGTCGGATCCGGCCTGTACGGCATGCTGATCATGGCGGTCATCGCGGTGTTCATCGCCGGTCTGATGGTCGGCCGCACTCCGGAGTACCTGGGGAAGAAGATCGGCACGCGGGAGATCAAGCTCGCGGCCTGCTACCTCCTGGTCACCCCGGCCCTGGTGCTCGGCTTCACGGCCGCCTCGTTCGTCCTGGACACCCCGGCGAACTCGATGACGAACTCGGGCGCGCACGGCTTCTCCGAGATCCTCTACGCCTACACCTCCGGCGCGAACAACAACGGCTCCGCCTTCGCCGGCCTCGACGCCGACACCCGGTGGTTCAACACCACGATCGGCATCGCGATGCTGCTCGGCCGGTTCCTGCCGATGGTGTTCGTCCTCGCGCTCGCCGGCTCGCTCGCCGAGCAGACGCCCGTTCCCCGGACCGCGGGCACGCTGCGGACCGAGAAACCCCTGTTCACCGGGGTGTTGGTCGGCACCCTCATGATCATCACCGGTCTGACCTACTTCCCCGCGCTCGCGCTCGGCCCGCTCGCCGAAGGGCTCGCGGCATGACCCCCGGCGCGACCAGGACCGACGTACGGAAGCAAGAAGACGACGCCATGACCTCCACCACGAAGACCCGGGCACCGCATACGGACGCGCCCACGGCCCACGAGCCCGAGGGCGGGCGGGTCGGCGGCGGGTCGTTCGACCCGAAGCTGCTGCTCACCTCCCTCCCCGGCGCTCTGCGCAAGCTCGATCCGCGACTGATGATCAAGACACCGGTCATGTTCGTGGTCCTGGTCGGCTCGGTGGTCACCACCGTGCTCGCCGTGAAGGACCCGGGGGACTGGTTCGGCTGGGCGATCACCGCGTGGCTGTGGCTGACCACGGTCTTCGCCAACCTGGCGGAGGCTGTGGCCGAAGGCCGCGGCAAGGCCCAGGCCGACACGCTGCGCAAGGCCAGGACGGGCACGGTCGCCCGCCGCCTGACCGAGGACGGCAAGGGCGAGGAGGAGGTCCCCGGCACCGAGCTGCGCGTCGGCGACCTGGTGGTCTGCGAGGCCGGCGACATCATCCCCGGCGACGGTGACGTCGTCGAGGGCGTCGCCTCGGTCGACGAGTCCGCGATCACCGGTGAGTCCGCTCCGGTGATCCGGGAGTCCGGCGGCGACCGGTCCGCGGTCACCGGCGGTACGAAGGTGCTGTCGGACCGGATCGTCGTCAGGATCACGACGAAGCCGGGTGAGACGTTCATCGACCGGATGATCCATCTGGTCGAGGGCGCGGCGCGACAGAAGACACCCAACGAGATCGCCCTCGACATCCTCCTTGCCTCCCTGACCATCGTCTTCCTGCTCGCCGTCGTCACGCTGAAGCCGTTCGCGCGCTACGCGGGCGCCGACGGACAGACCTCGCTGATCGTGCTGACCGCGCTGCTGGTCTGCCTGATCCCGACCACGATCGGGGCGCTGCTCTCGGCGATCGGCATCGCCGGCATGGACCGGCTCGTCCAGCGCAACGTCCTGGCCATGTCCGGCCGGGCCGTCGAGGCCGCCGGCGACGTGTCGACCCTGCTGCTCGACAAGACCGGCACCATCACCCTGGGCAACCGGCGGGCCGCCGAGTTCGTCCCCGTCGGCGGCGTCACCGAGGCCGAGGTCGCCGACGCCGCTCAGCTGTCGTCCCTGGCCGACGAGACGCCCGAGGGCCGCTCGATCGTCGCCCTCGCCAAGGAGCGGTACGGTCTGCGCGAACGCCATCCGGGCGAGCTCGCCCACGCCACCTGGCTCGAGTTCACCGCCCAGACCCGTATGTCGGGCGTGGACGTGGACGGGCGCCAGGTCCGCAAGGGCGCGACCGGTTCGGTCGTGGCCTGGGTGAAGGAGCGGGGCGGCGACGTCCCCGACGGCGTGCGGGCGCTGACCGACACGATCTCCCAGGCCGGCGGCACCCCGCTGCTCGTGGCCGCCGAGGACGGCGAAGGCGCGCGGGTCCTGGGCGTCGTCCATCTGAAGGACGTCGTCAAGAAGGGCATGCGGGAACGGTTCGAGGAGCTGCGCCGCATGGGCATCAGAACGGTCATGATCACGGGTGACAACCCGCTGACCGCGAAGGCCATCGCCGAGGAGGCGGGCGTCGACGACTTCCTCGCCGAGGCGACCCCCGAGGACAAGATGGCCCTCATCAAGCGGGAGCAGGCCGGCGGAAAGCTCGTCGCGATGACCGGTGACGGGACCAACGACGCCCCCGCCCTCGCCCAGGCGGACGTCGGCGTGGCCATGAACACCGGCACCTCGGCCGCCAAGGAGGCCGGGAACATGGTGGACCTGGACTCCGACCCCACCAAGCTCATCGAGATCGTCGAGATCGGCAAGCAGCTCCTCATCACCAGGGGCGCCCTCACGACCTTCTCCATCGCCAACGACGTGGCGAAGTACTTCGCGATCATCCCCGCGATGTTCGCCGTCGCCTACCCGAGCCTCGACAAGCTCAACATCATGGGCCTGGCCTCGCCCGAGTCCGCGATCCTCTCCGCCGTCGTCTTCAACGCGCTGATCATCGTCGCCCTCGTCCCGCTCGCCCTCAAGGGTGTGCGGTACGTGCCCACCGGCGCCGACCGGATGCTCCGCCGGAACCTCGGGATCTACGGTCTCGGCGGGCTGGTCGCCCCGTTCATCGGCATCAAGACCATCGACATCGTCATCTCCCTCATCCCCGGAATCGGCTGATCATGAACAACTCCGCAGGAAACGCGGGACGTCTGCTCGGGGCGGGTCTGCGCGCCCTCCTCGCGCTGACCGTGCTCACCGGCGTGGTGTATCCGCTCGCCGTCACGGGCGCCGCGCAGGCCCTGTTCCCCGGCAGGGCCAACGGCTCCGAGATCAAGGACGGGAGCGGGAGGGTCGTCGGCTCCGACCTCATCGGCCAGCGCTACGACCTGCCGCTGAAGGAGGGTGAGCGGACGGCGGAACCGGACCTGAGGTGGTTCCAGCCGCGACCCTCCAACGGCCTGGCCTCCCACACCGTCAACACCCGCTACCAGCTGCTCGTCTCCGGCGCCACCAACCGCTCGGCCGACAACCTCGACCTCATCCGGTGGGTCAGGGACGCCAAGGCGGCCGTGATCGAGGACAACTCGGTCCGCGGCCACCCCGTCGAGCCGTCCGACGTGCCCGCCGACGCCGTCACCTCCTCCGGTTCCGGCCTCGACCCCCACATCTCCCCCCGGTACGCGATGCTCCAGGCCCCCCGCGTCGCCCAGAAGAACCATCTCGACGTCCGGAAGGTGGAGCGGCTCGTCGCCGACCACACCGACGGCCGGATCCTCGGCTTCCTCGGCGAACCGCACGTCAACGTCCTCCGGCTCAACATCGCCCTCAAGGAGCTGACCAGGAGCTGACCCGCCCCGGTGGTACGCGCCGGTGCTCTCAGGGCCCGTCCGAGCTGCCCGGGAGGCCGACCCGGGGGACGATAGAAGCTGTCGGGCCCGGAGCCGGCCCCATGGCGGCCGGGCGGGTACTCCTCCGGAGGAGGGCCTCCGGCGGCCGGTGGACGGAGGGAGACCTGACGTGGACGCGGCTGACGCCCTGGGCGCCGCCACCCCGTCCGAGCCGGGGGGCCTGCTGGACATGCTGGGCGTGGCGGCGGTGGTCCTCGACGCCGACGGGCGGATCAGGCTCTGGAGCCCGCAGGCGCAGGAGCTGTTCGGCTGGACCGCGGAGGAGGCGCTCGGCCGGCCCGCCGCCAGGCTGCTGGTCGCCGAGGAACACACCGATCTCGTCCTGGACCTCTTCGCCCAGGTCATGGCCGGGGGCGGCAGCTGGGCCGGAGTCTTCCCGATCCGTCACAAGGACGGCTCCGACCGCCTCGTCGAGTTCCGCAACATGCGGCTGCTGGACCAGGACGGTGCCCGGTACGCCCTGGGGATCGCCGCCGACGACTCCGTCGTCCGCGGGATCGAGCGCAATCTCGCGCTCTCGGCGCAGCTCGTCGCCCAGTCCCCGACCGGCGTGGCGGTGGCGGACCCCGACCTGAACCTCGTCCTGACCAACCAGGCACTCGAGCGGATCACCGGCCGACCCGCCCAGAGCTGCCTGGGCCGCCCCGCAGCCGAGGCCCTGCCGTTCGAGGACGGCGAGGGCATCGAAGCGGCGATGCGCCAGGTCCTGGCCGACGGAGCGCCGCTGCTGAACCTCGCCGCCGTCGAGCGGACCGCGACCGGCGGGGAAGAGGCCCGCGCGTGGCGGGTGTCGTACTTCCGCCTCGAGGACTCCATCGGACGGGTGATCGGCGTCGCCGTGACCCTGATCGACGTGACCGACCAGTACCGGGCGGACCTGCGGAGCGCCCAGGCCCGCCGCCGCCTCGCACTGATCGCCGACGCCTCCACCCGTATCGGTACCACCCTCGACCTGGAGCAGACCGCACGCGAGCTCGCCGACTCCGTGGTCCCCGACCTCGCCGACATCGCCGCCGTCGACGTCCTGGACACCGTCATCCAGGCCCGGAGCACCCCGCGCGCTCCCACGGCGCCCGCCCTCTTCCGGGCCCTGGCGGTCAAGACGGCGTACCCCACCAGCGCCGCCGACGTCGCCGACCCGGTGGGCGAGATCACCCGGTACGAGGCCGACCGCCTGGTCACCCGCTGCGTCGCCACCGGCCGGACGGTCCACCTCGCCCACGTCCGCACGGAGGACCTGCCGCACATCGCCCGCGACGAGCACGCGGCCACCGTCCTGGCCGGTGCCGGCGTCCACTCGTACCTCGCCGTGCCCCTGACCGCCCGGGGCGAGGTCCTCGGCGCGCTCGACCTCAAACGCGCCCGCAACCCCCTGCCCTTCACCGAGGACGACGTCCTCCTGGCCGAGGAGCTCGCCGCCCGCGCCGCCGTGTGCATCGACAACGCCCGCTGGTACCAGACACAGCTCCAGGCCGCCACCACCCTCCAGCGCCATCTGCTGCCGCGCACCCCGCCGGAAGCGCCGGGGCTGACGGTGGCCTGCCGCTACCAGCCGGCCGGAGCGGCGGGCCACGCCGGCGGCGACTGGTTCGACATCATCCCGCTCACCGACGGCACCACCGCCCTGGTCGTGGGAGACGTCATGGGCTCCGGCATCAAGGCCGCGGCCACCATGGGTCAGCTGCGCACCGCCACCCGAACCCTCGCCCGGCTCGGCCTCCACCCCGCCGAGATCCTCCACCACCTCGACCTGCTCACCCGCGAACTCGAGGAGACCATCGCCACCTGCGTCTACGCGCTGTGCGACCCCCACGCCGCGACCTGCCACATCGCCCTGGCCGGCCACCCTCCTCCGGCACTGCTGCTGCCGGGGAAGGACCCCGCTCTCCTCGACCTGCCGACCGGTGCGCCCCTGGGAGCGGCCGAGGACGTGCCCTTCACCACCACCTCCTTCGAACTCCCGCCCGGCAGCCGCCTCTTCCTCTACACCGACGGCCTCCTGGAGACCCGCCGCCACTCCCTCGACGTCCGTATGGGCGCCCTCCTGCACCAGCTCACCGGTCCGCCGATGCCACTCGAAGCGACCTGCGACCACCTCCTCGCGACCCTGCCCGACCCCGAGAGCCACGACGACATCGCCCTGCTCATCGCCGAGGCCACCGCCCCGCCCCCGGCCCGGGACGCGGGTTCCTCCGGCGTCAGACCCAGTTGATCTCCGTCCGGGCCAGCAGGGGATCGTCGACCAGCTCCCACAGCGGCACCGCGACATTGCCGAGGCGGTAGCGGCCGCCGAAGTGGAGGGCGAGGACCCGGTGGTCCGCGAGGTCGAGCACCGGGGAGCCGCTGTTGCCGCCGAGGGTGGAGCAGTCGTGCCTCATCACGAGGCCGCCCGGGGCGAACTCCGTGGCCGTGCCGGGCTGGAGCCGCTTCACGTTGTAGACGTCCATGAAGATCCGGCGCATCGACTCGGGTTCGTTGCGGCGCCCGTCCCACGCCGGGTAGCCGATCACGTACACCGGACGGCCCGGCACGCTCGCGGGCGCGTCGGCGGCCACCGCCAGGGGCGTGGGCAGCGCGGCGCCGTCCGGCGGGGCGACGCGCAGCAGGGCCAGATCCACGTCCGGGTGGATCCCGGTCACCTCGGTGATCTCGTACGGGAGAGGTCCGGCGGCCGGGGCGGCGGACGGTTCCGCGACGAGCTCCTCGCCCGGGTCGACGCGGGCCGACATGCCCTGCTGGAAGGCCCAGCCGGCGCCTTCGGTCCGGCTGAACTCCACGGCCACGTGCCGGTTGGTCATCACCGTCTCGGGGCCGACGAGGAACGCCGTACCGACCCAGTCCAGGTTCGGATGACCGGCGACCTCCACCCGGCCGACCCGGGCGATCGACTCGCGGATCGCCGCCCGGCCGGCGTCGAGCACGGACCAGTCGCCGGGCTGGGAGGCGAAGTCCTGGCCCTGCACGAGGATCGCGGGCCGGCCCTCCAGGAGGACGATCGCCTCCACACCGAAGTACTCGTCCTCGTCGATCTCGTCCGCACGGCCGCCGGCCAGTTTCTCCAGACCGCTGACGCCCGCTTCCAGGACCCGGGCCCGCTCCTCCTGGGCGAAGCGGGAGATCTGGCCCGCCGGGGCGTCGTCCGCCGGACGGTCCTCCACCGACTCGGAGATCTCCGCCTCCAGGCTGTCGCGCACCCGCGCCGCCACGCTCCTCAGATCGTCGAAGATCCGCTCGGGATCGGTCGCGACCGGTGATCCGTGTCCCATCTCCCGCCACCTCCGCCTCTGCTGTTTCGCCTCTCACGCCTCGGGGCCGTGGCGCGCCGAGTGCGTCGGCCACGCCGACTGCGCCGCCGTGATCTCTTCGTACAACTCCGGCTTGTGCTCCCGGAGATGAGCCAGGATGCCGCTCATCTGCGTGCCGACGTTCACGAACGCCGTCGGCCTTCCCTGGTAGTGGATCTCCTCCACGCGGCGCGTGCCGCGGTGGAGCGCCACCACCGTCCAGTCGTCCGTGAACACCGGCGAGCCCGAGGACCCGCCACGGGTGTCGGTGAAGTAGCGGACGTCCCGCTCGTCCGCCTGGTAGACGAGGTTGTTGCGCAGCGCGACCCGCTTGGGCTGCCCGCCGGGGTGCTGGATGATGTTGACCGCCACGGGCTCGGTCCCGCGCAGCAGCAACGGCGCGGTGGCGACGCGCAGCAGCGGCCGCGGCGGGGTTCCCGGGGTCAGCCGGAGGATCGCGTAGTCGAGTGCCTCGTCCCAGGCGACCAGGGCGCCCGCCGTCGCCTCCTCGGTCTCGGTCTCGTCGGCGCCGTAGTCGAAGCGCGAACGGGAGTTGCGCACCTGGAGCTGGAGGTCGTCCTCGGCCACCCGTATCCGTACACCGGGCGAACGGGTACGGGCGTTGACGACATGGTGGTTGGTGATCAGCAGGCCGGGCGCGATGAGCCAGCCGGTTCCGGCGTGCGGATAGGCGGGCTGGAGCGGCGCGCCCGACTCGTACGGCGGGACCTTCAGCCGGGCGACCGACTCCCCGGCCAGGACGCCGCCGTGCAGGAACTCGAAGGGCACGGTGTCGTCCCGGAAGATGATCTCCTCCTTGGTCTCGTCGGGCATGCTCCCCGGGGGCAGATCCGGCTCTCCGGCGGCGTCGCGGGCCACGTCGTCCAGGGCGCGCTGGAGCACGGAGAGCGGTCCCGCCTCGACCGTCTGGGCGATCGCGTTGCGCAGCCAGACCTCCAGCGGGACCGTGCCGTCGATCAGCCGTTCCACCTGGTTCATGACATGCAGGTCGGAGTGCATCTGCCGCAGGGGGCTGTCCATCGTGGGCAGGCCGGCGCGGAAGTGGGCGGTGGTGCCGGCGAAGAGGAGCGGCCGGACGGCGTTGTCCGCGAGCCCGGCCTCCAGGGCGGCGTTGCGGACGCGGACGACGTCCTCGGGGGAGAGGTACGGAACCGTGCGCACCGCCCCCTCGGCGGCGTCGGGCGGCGGCTGCGACCACAGTCCGGCGGCACCGCCGGGGCGGGCGGTGGCCGGTCCGGCGCCCGTGCCCGGCCCGGCACCCGCCTCCGGGCCGGGGCGGGGGCCGCCGGTGTCCGGTACGGGGCCGCGCGGCGGGGAGCCCGCGTCCATCGCGGCCGCCACCCCGAGCAGCAGGTCGCCGCTGCGGTCGCGGAGCGTCAGGGCCCGCCAGGCGAGGCTGTCCAGCGTCCCGTGCCGACGCGCCTCCCACAGGGCCTGCTCCACCTCGGCGTACGGCATCCCGGGCCTGGCCGCCCCGGCGGGGCCGGACCCGGCGTGCGGCCCGGACGTCCCCGGCCTGCCGCCGTCCGACGCTCCCGGCCCGTGCGCACCTGGTTCGTACGGCCCCGGTCCGCGCGTTCCCGATCCGTGCCCCGGCCCGTGCGCTCTTTCTTCGTACGACCCCGCTCCGTCCGGCGTCCCGGGCCGCGCCGCCCCGTACGGAGCGGGGGTCCCGAAGGAGCCCGGGCTTCCGGGCTCTCCGGGGCCTCGTGGACCGCTCGCCGCGGAGTGCAGGATCCGGGCGAGGGGCTCGCGCAGTTGCGGTTCGTCGGTCATGGCGGTGTCGATCCAGCGGGCGAGCGCGTTCACGACGGCCTCGTCGTCGGCGGGGAGTCCCACCAGCCGCAGGGTGTGCTCCAGCAGCCGCGGATCGACCCGGGAGGCGCTCGCCGCGGCGGCCCGCGCCAGCGCCGGCTGCCGGGCCAGCTCCTCGTCGGGCAGCTCCCGCAGGGTGTGGGCGAGGCGTACGTCCGCCTCCGCCGAGCCCTCGTCCGTCAGCGCGGCCAGCCGGGACCTGGCCACCAGGACGCCCATCGACTCGTGGGCGAGGCCGAGCCCCGCCGCGATGTCCTCCGCCTCCTGGAGGTCGCGGTCGGCGTCGGCGAAGTCGCCCTCGTCCTGGGCGAGCCGCGCGGAGAGCTGGAGCAGCTCCAGCCGGGTCTCCGCGCAGCCGGCCTCGCCCGCCCGGTCCACGGCCCGCTCCGCGGTCGCCCGCGCGTCGGCGGACCGGCCCGACCTCGCCAGCGTCTCCACCAGAAGGGTGTGCAGCTTGCTGCAGGGCGTCCAGGGGCGCCGCTCGGCCAGCCGTTCCGCCGCCGCCTCCACATACCCCTGGGTGAGCAGGTTCTCGACCTCACGGGCGGCGATCCGCTCCCAGTCCTCCTGGTCGGCCTCGGCCATGATCTGGTCCGGCACGTGCCCACCGATCTTCCCCAGCAGGAACGCGGCCGAGCGCGCGGGCATGTCCCGGTCCGCGCCGGCCAGGTGCCCGTCGACACCGGCGACCCAACGCCGTTCCACCGTGCGGGGGTTCTCACCGAGCCGGAGCCGGTGGTAGATCTCCTCGGCGCGCGACCGCGGATCCTGACGGGCCGCGTAGTACTCCACCGCGCGCCGGTCCACGGCCCGCATGAGATCGGTCCGCGCGCTGTCGGAGAGGCGGAGCATGATGCTGCGCAGATCGGCCCGGTGGCGGATCGCCTGGGGACCGGCCGGCTCCATCAGGTCCAGCCGGGAGACCAGACGGCCGAAGAGCGAACGGGCTTCCTGAGGCGAGGCGATGTCCAGGCCCGCCGGTCCGGCGAGGACGTCCTGGATCAACTCCGGGGTGATCACCCGCAGGGCCAGGCCGGCCTGGACGAGGACGCGGACGCGGTCGTCGGCGATGTGCTTGAGGATCCGGTCGTACAGCGTGCCCTGGATCAGCAGCTGGTCGACCTTGTGGTGGAAGTAGCGCTTGCGCGAGGGCAGGCTCTTCACGAGTTCGCCGAGCGACTCCGAGCCGGAGCCCAGGACGACCGCGGCCTGGGCCGCCAGTTTCAGACTGAGCGGATGCCCGCCGACGCGGTCGGCGAGGTCCCTGGCGACCGTCTCGTCGCCGACCCCGCACGACATCAGCAGCTCCACGGAGGCCGGTTCGTCCAGGTCGCCCAGTTCCATGCTCCGCGGCGCCAGCACCTTGGCGGGGTGGTCGATCGGCGCCCGCCCGGAGACCAGGAACCGCAGCCGTGGATAGGCGGCGCGCAGGGCGGTCCAGATCGCCCACATCCGTGCCATGGCCGGTGAGCCGCGGTACTGCGCCTCCTCGAAGGAGTCGACGGCGATCACCAGGGGCGGGTCCATCTCCCCGGGCCGGGTGCGGACCGCCTCGCCGACCAACCGGGCCACCGCCTTTGCGAGTTCCTGCTCGCGGGCGCTCGCGCGGGCGTGGAACCCGGCCGAGTAGTCACGGCTGAGCGTGGCGCGGGTGGCGGAGAGCTGCCGCAGGTCGTCGAACTGGTTGAGCTCCGAGCGCTGGGAGGCCGCCGTCTCCTCGCACTCGTCGGCGAGCGCGTCGAACGCGGTGCGGTGGCCCGGGTACTGGATGCCGAGCTGTCGCGCGACCTCGGCGATGACGGTCGCCGGCTCGTGGATGGAGAGCGTGGGCCGCTCGAAGTCGATGTAGGCGAAGGGGAATCCGGTCGGCGAGGCGCGCAGGCTGTCCAGGAGGAACCTGGCGAGGAGGGTGCTCTTGCCGATGCCGCCCACGCCGTGGAGGAGGAGGGGCGGTTCGGCCGGTTCGGCGGGCAGCTCGATATAGGCGCGCAGCGCGTCGAGTTCGCGGGCGCGGCCGTGGAACGTGCCCCGGACCAGTCGTTCAATCGGCTGGAACAGCCGGGCCCGCTCCAGCCGGTGCTGGACGTCGTCGGGATCGGGCAGTCCCGTGACACCGGGGACCCGGCTCAGCCACAGGGTCGCCTGAAGGGTGTCGCAGAGCTCTTCGACGCCTTGCGGGTCGAGGTCCGGCGCGGCTCCGGAGAGCAGCGCGAGGGCGGTGCGCTCGGGCCCCGGACCGTCCGGGAACAGCGCGGTGTTGGCCTCCAGGGCCCGGCGGGCCGCCTGCGGCCCCGCGAGACCCCTCAGGGCCTCCTCGCGGACCTCCGCCCTCAGCACCCAGGCCGCGCGGGGGTGCGCGGAAGGCGTGGTGCAGTCGTCGACGAGGGCCAGGGCGGCCCCTCCGGTGGGTTCCGTCTCACCGGGCAGCCGCAGCAGCGCGGGGTCGAACTCGTGCAGCAGGCAGGCCGCCTCCCGGTAGGACCTGCGCAGATCCGGGAGCGGGGGAGGCGGCAGGTCGACGGCCGCCCGCACGGCGCGCCGGAGCAGGTCGGCGTGGTCGCTCGGGGGGAGTCCCGGAGGCAGGGAGCGGTACAGCCGTACCGCCTCCTCCACCGCCGTGCACACCCGCCGCATGTAGCTCTCGCCGTGGCCGGGGGCTTCGGCGGCTGCCAGGACCTCCGTGACGGCCACGTCCACGAGTCCGGGGACCGCCTCGTCGTCCGGCGCGGTCTCCTCCTCGGTGAAGAACCGCCGGAAGAAGTCCCGCAGATCGCTCTCGTCCACGACGCGCGCGGTGTCACGGCACTCGTTCTTGCGGATGTCGTACGGGAGTTGGCGCATGGCGGGGGAGTAGCCCAGCAGGACGAGCCGAGGGACGGCGTCCTTGCGTACCGGCGTGTGCTCGTAGATGGCCAGGGCGAGCTTGCCGATGCAGTCCCAGACGTCGGAGTTCGGGTCGAGTGTGTCGCATTCGTCGAGCACCAGCCAGAGCCGGTCCTCGGCGGCGGTCGCCCGGCTCACGATCCGGTGCACGGCGTCGTCGATCGATGGAAGTGGATCGTTCAACTGTGTGGGGTTCAACGGCAGGGGAGTCCCGTGCGGGCCGGACACGAACTCGGCCAGCCGCTCCACCACCCGCGCGGCCGTCGAGGTGCGCGACAAGGTGATCCGGATCGGACGGAACCCGAGGTGCTGACCGAGATGGCGGATCAGACGGTATGTGTACGAGCGCCCGCTGGCGGGCTCGCCGTCGACGACCAGCACCGTCTGCTCGGGGTCCTCGACGAAGTCACGGAGCCTTTCGCGCGACTCGGCACGGTCGATGAACACCTCGGCTCCGGCGCCATGACCGAGCACCAGGGCGCCGAAGGGGTCCCGCGCCGAGCGCTGCGCCCGCTCGTCCTCGCGCAGCCGCGCCAGCAACTCCCTCGCCTCGGCGCCCCGCTCCAGCCGGGCGGGGCCGTCGGCCTCCGTGAGCGCGTCCAGGCCGGCGAGCGTCGCGAGCAGCCGGCGCTGGTGCGGGATGTCCTTCCGGGCGAACGCGACCAGCGTCCGCGCGTTCTCGTCCCGGTCCGGGGTGAGCGGCAGATCCGCGACGAAGTCGGGGGAGAGCCCGCTGCGGAGCAGCGTGGTGTGGGGGTCGGGGGTGTCGAGGACGTAGTCCCGCACCCAGCTGGTGACGAGTCCCCATTCCGTTTCAGTGAGCGGCATACCGCACCTGCCCGGCCGTCCCGCGCGCGCCGTCAGACGGACTGACTGACACCTGTCATGCTTTCACCGGCCCGGGGCCGTGGCAAACGCGCGCACGGGCCGGACCAGGGGCCGTGGCGAACGCGCGAACGGCCTGTCCCCGTAGCCCCCGCCGGGCGTTCAGCCCTGCATGGCGATGTCGTCGAAGGTCTCCAGACGCCGCCAGCGCTCCTCCGGTGCCCGCATCGGCGGCATCAGATCCACGTCGGGCAGCGGCCCGAACTCCAGCTCCGTGATCTCCGCGACGTCCGAGACCGGCACCTGGTACGTACGGAAGGCGCCGAGCGGCGGCGGCGCGCCCGCCTTCGCCCCGGCGAGCGCCCGTTCCGCGTCCCGGCTGAGGTCGGGGCTCTGGTCCAGGACGTACGCGGTCGAGGCCAGCGCCCCGTCCTGCATGAACGCGGCCACCTTCCAGAAGCGCAACGGCACCTGGATACCCCGGTAGGGAGGATCGGAGTCCTGGAGCACGGGCCCGGTCAGCACGCACATCCTCCGGTCGAACTCGGCCGCGTGGTCCAGGAGATAGTTCTCCAGGCCCTGCCAGAGCCGTTTGCCCTGGTTGAACACATCGGCCTGCGGAGCGGCGTTGGTGTAGAAGAACGTGTCGGTGTTGGCCCGGCCGGCCTCGGCCACCGCGCCCCACACCGGATCGAGCCGGCGCACCAGATGGCCGCGGTCCAGACTGTTGTTCCGGTAGATGTCGTTGCCGGCCTGCTGCTCCTCGGGCAGGCGCGGATCGTACTCCCAGATGTCGTCACGGGCCACGTCCTCGACGAGCTGCCGGCCTTCGATGCAGACCGCCGTGGAGGCGGCGAGCCGCCGGTCCGGCCGGAAGACCACCGTGAAGTGGGTGTACGGAAGGATCACCGTCTCGACCGAGGTGCGCGCGGGCAGCGCCAGCGGTACGACGGGGCCGAGGAACGCCTCGTCGTAGCCCGCGCGGTTGGCCAGCGCGTCACGGCGCGGACCGCCGACACGGGGAGGCGGCGGGGAGGGCGGCGGAGAAGACGGGGGATCGGTCGGGTTCATATCATGTAAGTACCGCGCAGGGAGGGCCGCGCTCGGCGCCGGGCCGCAGGCCACTCGATCAGACGCCCCCGGTGCACCCCGTCCTCCCCGAGGAGGCCCCCATGCCTACCGGACTCTCTCTCCACATCGGGCTCAACACGGTCGACCCCGCTCGCTACGAAGGCTGGGACGGCGCGCTCCTGGCCTGCGAGAACGACGCCAGGGACATGGCCGCCCTCGCCCGCGCCGCCGGCTTCTCCGACACCGTCCTGCTCACCGCCGACGGCACCGTCGACCAGGTCACCGGCGCCCTGCGCCAGGCCGCCGGCAAGCTCGGCCCCGGCGACATCCTGCTCCTGACCTACTCCGGCCACGGCGGCCAGGTCCCCGACGTCACGGGCCCGGACGACGAACCCGACGACCTCGACGAGACCCTCGTCCTCTACGACCGCCAGTTCCTCGACGACGAGCTGTACCAGGAGCTCCGCCGCTGCGCCGACGGCGTACGGATCGTCGTCCTGCTCGACTGCTGCCACAGCGGCAGCGGCGTCGAGCTTCCCGGCGGCCCCCTCCCGACGACCGCCGTCCGGCTGATGCCCCTGCCGAGGCAGCAGCAGATCTACGAGCGGGACCAGGGCTTCTTCGCGGAGCTCCAGCGCTCCCTCAAGAAGACGGCGCCACCGGACGGCGAGGCCCGCGAGCCCGCGGCGGTCCTCATCTCCGCTTGCCAGGACAACCAGTACGCCTCCGACGGCCCGGTCAACGGCGCCTTCACCGAAGCCCTGCTCGGCGTGTGGGACGGGGGAGCCTTCCGGGGCGGCTACCGCGCCTTCCACCGCGCGATCCAGCACCGGCTGCCCGCCACCCAGAGCCCGAACTTCTACACCACCGGCACCCCGGCCCCCGCGTTCCTGCGCCAGAAGCCGTTCACCGTATGACCGGCAGCCCCCGGGCCGTGTCCGTGAAGTCTCGCCTCATCCCCGCAGCGCGGTCGCCAGCTGCGCGCGCGAGCGGACGTCGAGCTTCTGGTAGATCCGGGTCAGCCGCGCCTCGACCGTCTTGACGCTCAGATAGAGCTTCGCCGCCGCCTCCTGGTTGCTGGCACCCTGGCCGACCAGACGGGCGAGCCGCAGCTCGGCGTCCGTGAGCGAGGAGAGCGCCGGAAGGGTGTCCTCCCCGCCCTCCCCGGCCGGGGTCTCGCTCGCCAGGGCCAGCCACGGCGCCGCACCGGCCCGCTCGAAGACCGAGGCCGCCGTCTGCAGCGCGCTCTGCGCCGCCGACCGGCGACGGCGGCGGCGCTCCACCCTGGCCAGGGCGATCAGAGCCCGGCCCCGCTCCAGCGGCAGCCCGGCATCGGCGAACCGCTCGGCGGTGAGGGTCAGCAGCTCCGCCGCCTCGTCGGTCTTCCCGACGGCGGCCAGATACAGGGCGTACGCGCGGTCACAGCCCAGCAGAACCGTCGTACGGCCCAGGCGTTCCGCGACCGGACGCACCTCGGCCAGCAGGTCCGCCGCCTCCTGCGCCGCGTCGTTGGCCAGCAGCGCCTCCGCCAGCTCCTCGTGCCAGCGCAGCATCGACGGGTCGACGTTCGCCTGGGCGCGTTCGTTGGCCTGCACCCGGCGCAGGGTCTCCAGGGCCGAGGCGACGTCCCCGTTGACGAGCTGGACGCGGCCGAGCGCGTACAGGCTGCGGGAGAGGAAGACCCGGTCACCCTCCTCCTCCGACGCCTGGACACTGCGCCGGGCGTAGCTCGCGGCCCGCCCGAAGCTGCCCCCGGCCGTCTCCGCGAGCGCCAGCGTGTACCAGGCGGGCCCGGGGGAGAGGCCCGCCTCCAGGGTCAGCGCGAGGGACTGCCCCGCGTGCGCGAGGGCCGCCGGGCACACGCCCATCCGGGACTCGATCGCGGCCAGCGTGGAGAACAGCTCGATCGTGTCCTCGACCGAGCCGCGCCGCCGCACCAGCGGCAGCAGCGCGTTCAGCTGGTCACGGGCATCGCCCAGACGGTCGTCGAAGAGCGCGTGGCGGATCGTCAGGATCTGGGCGGCGTTGCGGATCCCGAGCGGACGCTCGGCCATCTCCAGACCCCGGGCCTGCGCGAGCACCGACTCCGCGTCCGGCGCTCCCAGCGCCCGCTCCATCCGCGCCTGTACGGTCAGGGCCTGGGCAGCCGTCCGCGGATCGCCCATCGAGGCGGCCAGCGCGGCGGATTCGACGGCGGCGGCCCGCGAGTGCAGCGGATCGCCGTCGGCCAGCACGTACTTGACCGCCAGGCGGAGCTGTACGGCCGCCCTGAGCGCGGTGTCCCCCTCGGAGTCCTCCATGGCGTGGACGTACATGTCGTCGAGGCCGGTGAGGCCCTGGCCCGCGGTGTCGAGGACGGCGAGCCGGGCCCGCACCCGGTCGGCGGGTGCCGCGTCCCGGGCCAGCAGATCGGTGGCGGCCCGCATCGCCAGGTCCGCGCGGGCCGCGCGGGCCGCCTCCTCGGCCGCGTCGACGAGCCGCGCGATCCGCTGCGGACCGTGCTCGACGGGCGTCGAACCGGCGGCGAGCAGGGCCAGTTCCGCCGCGAGGGCGCTGTTGCCGCGGCGGCGCGCGAGATCGGCGGCCGCGGCGACCTCGGCCGCGAGGGCCTCGTCGGGGACGTCCGTGGCGAGCGCCCGGTGCCGTACCGCCTCCACCGAGTCGTCCACGACCGTGGCGAGCGCGGCGTGGCCGGCGCTGCGCTCGGCCCAGCAGGCGTCGTGGACCAGGGTCGAGGGCAGCAGCCCGGCCGTGAACGTGACCGCGCCGTCCTCGGCGAGGGAGACCAGACCGGCGCGCTCGGCGGCGGCGAGATCCGCCTCCGCGTTCGGCCGCCCGGCCCGCCGGACGAGGGCCGCGGTGGGGCGCAGGGCGAGCGCGGCCAGCAGCAGCGTCTCGCGGACGGCCGGCGGCGCGGCGCCGAGCAGCTGCCGCGCCAGGTCCCGGGCGCGCCCGGACAGGGTGAGCGCCTCGGCGTGGTGGACGGGGGTGCGGGCGTCGGCCAGGGAGCGGCCCACGGCGAGCGCGAGACGCGGGTTGCCGCCGCTCGCCTTGTGGATGCGGCCGGCCATCCGGGACGGCAGCCGGTGGTGGATGAGGAGTTCGGCGATCTCGTCGGCCTGGAGCGGGGGCACGAGCAGGATGTCGGCCTCCGACGGCACCCACAGATGGGTGTCGTGGGCCTCCTCGGAGCCGTACGCCTCCGGGGTCTCGACGGCGACGACGCGCAGCGCGGGCGGCGCCAGGTGCAGGGCGAAGCGCAGCAGGTCGGCGCTGTCGGCGTCGATGTGCTGCACCCCGTCGACGACGAGCAGGGCGGGGCCGCGGACGGTGAGGCCGCGCAGGATCCGCGCGATGCCGAGGCGCAGGGCGATGGGGTCCCAGCCGCCTTCGTGCAGCGGCGCCTCGCGGCAGAGCATGGCGACGGCGGTGCGCTGGGGGCCGGGGAGGCCGTCGAAGACGCCCGACGCGCCCGCACCCCGCCCGGGGGACCGGTCGGCGGTCGTCATGGGATCGGGCGTGCCGTCCCAGGAACCGTCTCCGGTCTCCGGCAGGGCCACGCCGGGCCAGGTCACCGTCGCCGCGACGGAGGCGACGAGCGCGGCCGCCGCCGCGCCGGGTATGTCCCGGTCGGCGGGGAGCGTCGCCAGCCACAGGACCGTCTCGCCCCGGGCTTCGGCCCGGGCGGCCTCGGCGAGGGCCACCTCGGTCTTGCCGACTCCGGCGGGACCGGTGAGCAGGGCGCGGCCCCGGGTGTGCAGCACGCGTTCGAGGCGCGCGAGAAGCTCCTCGCGGCCCACGGGCGCCGGGGTTCCCCCTCCGCCCGCATGGCGCAGGGAGAGGTGCGACGCTGTCGTCACGTGTCCACCACCCCTCCGGCGCTCGGGCCCGCCCCGTGAGCCCCGTGCGCAGAGGATACGGAGCGTACGGGCGCAGTCCAGGCCCCTTGTCCGGCATACGGACAGCGAGCGCCGGTCACCACGCCAGGACGCGCCCGTGGTGTAGACCACGAGCGCGTCGCTGACCAGCAATGATGCTGTTGTGGGGGGTGGTTCGGGTGGGATCAGAAGGTGAGGCTCCACGAGTCGATGTAGCCGGTGTCACCCGAGGCCACATCGCGGACCTGGAGCTTCCAGGTGCCGTTGGCGACCTCGCTCGACGCGTCGACCGTGTAGCTGGTCAGGACGTTGTCGGCGCTGTCGTTGGAGGAGGACGCCTTCAGGTTGCGCACGGTGCCGTCGGGGGCGACCAGGTCGATGACGAGGTCCCCGCGCCAGGTGTGCTTGATGTCCACGTCCACCTTGAGGGTGGCGGGAGCGTTGCCGGTGCGGTCGGTGACGGCGATCGAGGACGACACGGTGGTGTTGTCGGAGATCGTCACGTTCGTCGCGTTGGTGTAGGTGGCGCCGGCCGGCGGGGTGGTGGTGCCGGTGACGGCGTTCACGGTCTTCGCGGCGTCGGCGATGCCGGTTCCGCAGCCGCCGGTGCAGGTGCCGGGAAGCGGCCTGGCGTTGGCCTTGATGGCGGACTCGATGTCGGCCGGGGTCAGGCTGCTCTTGGCCGACTTCAGGAGGGCGGCGAGGCCCGCGATGTGCGGCGCGGCCATGGAGGTGCCCTGGTAGGGCTTGTAGTTCTCCAGCGACTGCGTCGTGGTGCCCGAGTTGAGCGTGGAGTAGATGCCGTTCTCGGGGGTGGTCACCGTACCCGGCGTGTCGGTGGCGCGACGGGTCTCGCCGCCCGGTGCCGAGACGTCGATGATGGTGCCGTAGTTCGAGTAGTACGACCGGTTGCCCTCACGGCTGGTCGAGGCCACGTTGATGACGCCCGAGCAGTTGGCGGGGGTGAAGCCGGACGCGTTGGCGTTGCTGTTGCCGGCGGCGACGACGACGGTGGTGCCGCGCGAGACGGCGCCGTTGATCGCGGTCTGGTAGACGCTCGGGCAGGTGGAGCTGGCGCCGCCCAGGCTCAGGTTGATGACCTTGGCCGGGGTGGGGTTGGCCGCGACGCCGGGGACGGTGCCGCCGGACGCCCAGGTGATGGCGTCGGCGATGTCCGAGGAGGAGCCGCCGCACTTGCCGAGGACACGCACGGGCTGGATCTTCGCGTTGTACGCGATACCCGCCATGCCCTTGGTGTTGCCGGTCACCGCGCCGATGGTGCCGGCGACGTGGGTGCCGTGCCAGGAGGAGTTGCTCGCGCGGGAGCCGGTGCCGCACTCGCCGTCCGTGGCGTTCCAGTCGCCCTCGTCCTTGGCGTCCGCGTCACGGCCGTTGCCGTCGCGGGCGTCGGCGGAGGAGGAGATGAAGTCGTAACCGGAGACGACGTTGGCCGCCAGGTCCGAGTGGGCCGCGTAGCCGGTGTCGATGACGGCGACGGTCACACCGCTGCCGGTCGTCTTGTCCCAGGCGGACGGGACGTTCATGCCGCCGGTGGCCTCGAAGAGGTCCCACTGCTTGGCGTAGTCGGTGTCGTTCGGGGTGACCGCCATCGCGTACGCCCGGATGTCGGGCTCGACGGAGGCGACCTGCGGGTCGGCGCGGAAGGCGGCCATGACCTCCGAGACGTCCTGCTTCGTGGCGCTGTCGCCCAGGTCGACCAGGGCGGCGCCGCCGGCGAGGCGGCGCTCGAAGGCGAGGGCCTCGCCGGTCTCGGCGCCCTTGGCGGCCGCGTCGCTCTTCGCGGCGGCGTTGGAGCCGGCCTCGGCGGTCCGGGCCTTGTAGGTGACGATGACCTTCTCGACCGGCGCGCTGGGCAGCGTGGTCATGGCCTGGGAGACCGGGGCGGGCTTCGGGGTGGAGACGGCCGGGGCGGCGGCGAACGCCCCGGTGGAGGTGGCTGCGGCACCGAGGATCGCGGCGCTCGCGACCACCACGGATATGACTCTCCGCCTGGAACTGTTCAAGGTGTTCCCTTTCAAGCACGACGTAGGTGCGGAGCAGTGGCGGCGGCGCGGGAGCCTCGGCGCGAAGTGGGGTCGCGGTCCGCTGCACCCTGGGCTTGGGGGGCCCGTGCGCCGCCACCGGCGCGACGGCCCGGGTCAAGGCCGTCACCGGCGGACACCACCCCCCTCTCCTCATGCACCTGACAGGGCCTGAGCTCCTGAGGGGGGCGTGGATCGGGGGATGGGATCTGCCGGTGCGGCAGACAGTAGGGAAAGAGCAGGTGAACGCGATACGGGGAAAACCCTTGTCACCCCTCGGAGGGGGGCGGGGGAGGGGGGAGGGGCGGTGCTTGGACGCCCGCGCCGCGGGGAATCACCGACGGATGAAGTCAACGGGGTACAGGGGAAGTCGGTACGAGAGACGGCTGCCCCTCTGGTTACGGGGACCGCTCGTCCTCGCGGCCGGATGGGGAGTCCTCGTCTGCGGTCAGCAGGTCACGGAGGCGTACCGGGCGACGATGGCGTATCGCGCCGCACCGGTCTGCGAGGGCGAGGGGTGCGTACGGCCCGCGGTGGGCACGGTCCTCGACCGCCGGACGGGCGAACGCTGTACGTCCCACGGCACGACCGGAGGCACCAGCGTCGGCGGGACGGCGGCCGGCATGACGACCGCCGGCGGCATGGCGACCGCGGGCGGCGGCATGGGTGGCGCGGGGACGGGGGGCATCACCGCCGGGGGCGGGGGAGGCGGCACCACCACCTGTACGCGGTACTACGACGTGAAGGTCGAGTGGCCCGACCGTACCGGCTGGCTCGCGGTGGGGTCGCACACGTACGGCGAGGTCAGGACGGGCGATCGCGCGGAGCTCAGGGTCTGGCGGGGCGAGGCCGTGCGGCTGGTGGTGCGCGGCCGCACCTACGAGTACGCGCCCTCCTCGCAGGGCAGTGTCATGCCGTGGCTCGCGCTCGGCTGCCTGATCCTCGCCGCGGGGGTCTGGGCGCTGGTGAGCGGCCGGCCGTCGGGCATCCTCGCCTTTCCCAACTTCGGCTGGCTGTTCGTGGCGATCGGGGTGGGATGGATGGGCTCCATGGCCTTGTTCGGGGAGCACCTTCTCGTCTGGGCGTTCGCGATCGTCTGGACGGGATTCGCGGTCTTCTGGACCGTGGGCGCTTGGAGGGTCGTGTGAGGGGCGGAGGGTAGGGGGACGGGGCGGGTGGCGCTCGGCCGGTGGGGCGTGTCGCGAGGGCGGCGGCGCTCGGCCTGGCCCGGGGCCTCGGGCCTCTCCGGCGGACGTGGCCGGGGTCCGCGAGGCCCCGCCACCGTCCCCCGTACGGCCCGGTCGCCTCAGCCCACCAGTCTCAGCACGGTCGCCGACCTGCCCACCCGTACCGCCCGCCCCCACGGCAGTTCCAGCGCGTCCGACTCCATGCCGTCGCCGAAGGCGACCAGGCGGTCGGACGCGACGGTGAGGCACAGGGCCTCCCCGGGGCTCAGGAGACCTTCCACGCACGCCGTGCCCGTGGCCGGGGACGGCCACGCCTCGCGGACGAACCAGGCGAGCCGGGGGTCGGTCGCGGCGGGCAGCCGCAGCGGGCTCGCACGCTGCTGCCAGAGGGAGCGGAGCCAGCCCGTGGCCCCCGTCCCGGTCCCGACGGGAACGCCGGAGGACGCCTGGGGCTCGGGCGCCCCTGATCGCGCGCCCTCGACGGCGAGGGTGTAGCGGGCGGTCTGGTGGCCGGGCGGGCCGACATAGATCTCGTTGAGGGCGAGAAGCCGCTGCGCGTCGTCGGTGACCGCCTCCACCATCGTCAGCTCCTCGGCGACCGTGCTCGTGGCGGCCGGCAGCAACCTCCCGGCGTCCACGGGCCGGTGGCGCACGAGGACGCCCGGGTTGCGCCCCGGATCGGTGTCGATGCCGACGACCGGCTGACCGGTCAGATACTTCGCCGCGTTGGCCACCAGGCCGTCCTGCCCCACCACGACGACCACGTCCTCCGGGCCGAACAGGAACCGGTCCAGATCCGCGCGCTCCACCCGCGCCTGCCGCCAGGACAACGGCACCGCCCCCGCGACCTCGGCCAGCGCCCGCCGGGTGCGCTCGTGCCGCTCCCGCACCTCCCGGATGTCCGGACCGCGACCGGCGGCGAAGAAGGCGGCCTGCCCGTGTGTACCGTGCCGGGCGAGCAACTCCTCGTACTCCGTGGTCCGGTGGACGAGCACCGCCCGTGGCGCGAGGCTCACGACGCGCCCCCGCCGCCGCCCAGCTTCGCGAACAGCCCGGTCAGCACGTCGGGCGAGAGGGTGACGCTCTCGATCCGCGGCAGATTCTCGGCGGCCCGGGTCGCCGCCAACGCGTGCAGCGTCGCCGCGTCCGCCTCCCCGTGCACCCGCAGCCAGGCGGCCTGCGCCTCGGCGCGCGCCGCACCGACCTCGCGTGCCGCCGCCGCCTCCGCCCGTGCGAGCCGGACCTTCCGCACCGCCTCTGCCTCCGCGCGTACGGCGTCGGCGGCGGCGCTCTCCTCCGCCTCGCGGCGCGCGTTGATGCCGCGCTGGTCGACGAGCCGCTCCTCCTGGCGGGCCAGCTCGATCTTGCTGGCGAGCTCGTTCTCGGCGATGGCCCGCTCCCGTTCGACCGCGACCGCGCGCCGCTCGTAGGTGGCCCGGTCCGCCTCCTGCTGGATCTGTTCGCGGGCCGGAGTGCGCAGCGCCCGCTCGACCTCCGGCTCCGGGCGGATGGCCACCACCCGTACGGCCACGACTTCGAGGCCGGTCTCCGGCAGCCTGGGCTCGGCGGCGAGCCCCTCCGCGATCCGGTTCCGTACGGCAGCCACGCCGTCGACGAGGGCCGCGGCGAGCGGCGTACGGGCCAGGACGTCGAGCGTGTGCTGCTGGGCGGTCTCCGTGAGCAGACCGGCGATCTGCTCCAGCGGAGCGCCGCGCCAGGCGCCGGTGTCCGGATCGATGGAGAAGTCGATCCTCGTGGCCGCGGCCTCCGGCCGGCTCACGCGGTAGGTCACCGTGCACTGCACGCTCACGTCCTGGAAGTCGGCGGTCCTGGCGTGGAACGCCATACCGAGCTCCCGGTCGTCGACCGGGACTTCCGAGAGCGCGGCGGACAGCGCGCGGAACCAGAAGCTGAGCCCCGCGCCGTCGTGGACGAGCCGGCCCCGGTGGTGGTGCCGGACGTGGGCGGTGGGCGCGGAGCGCAGGTGGCGCCAGCCGGCGCGCCGGGTGATGTCGGCCATGAGACCCTCCCTTGTCGTCACTTTGACGATAGTGGGACGGTCTGCTTTTCGTCAATATGACGAAAGTGGGTGCCGGTGTCAGCCGATGGCGGGGTCGAGCGCCAGGGCCGAGGTGTCGGTACGGGGTGGCGGCACCGGCCTCGCGGTCTCGGGGGACGTACGGGGACCCGCTGTCGCGGTCGGGCGCGTGAGGGCTGCCTCCGCCATGACATCCGATGCCGGCGGGCGCGAGGAAGGCCGGTCCGCGGACGCGGGGGCGGCGGCCGGAGCCGGCACCGCCTGGGTGGTGCCCCCAGCCGTCCCCTGGCCGGTCGTCAGCAGGACCACCCCGCGTGCCGCCACGACGGCCGCGGCGCCCGCTATCGGCCATCCCCAGGCCCCGGCGCGAAACGTTTCGCCGAGCAGTGCCACGCCGATGACCGCCGCGGCGGCCGGGTTGGAGAGGTTCACGACGGCCAGCGGCGCGGCGAGACCGCCTCGGTAGGCGGTCTGCGAGAGCAGTAGTCCGCCCACCGCGAAGCCGGATATGAGCACCGCGAGGAGCGCTGTCCGCCACCAGGTCATGCTCCCGCCCGGCACTTTGAGCGCGATCGCGGCGGTCAAGGTCTGCGTCAGCGCGGAGGCGACGCCCGAGGCGATCCCGGAGGCGGTGGCGTGACCGAGACCCCGCCCCATGATCCCGCCGGAGCCGGAGCCGGAGCCGGAGCCGGAGCCGGAGCCGGAGCCGGAGCCGGAGCCGGACCGGGAGCCGGCCGCTGATTGCGCGCTTTCGCCGGACCCTGCCCGCGCCAAGGAGCCGGAACCGGCCGCTGACCGTGCGCTCCCGTCGGACCCGGGCGCGGAAGCCGGGCCTTCGGGGGCGTCGGCGCCCGTCCGCCGTCCGCCGCGCGACCCGCCCCCGTACAGCCGTCCCGACGCGAGCGCCGCGATCAGCAGCGCCGTCGCCGCGGCCACGATCAGAGCCTCGCGCAGGGTCAGCGCCTCGCCGGGCTTCGCCGGCCCGGTGACCGAGACCAGGCCGACGAGCCCCGCGAGCGTCCACAGCGCCCCGCGCCACTCCGCCCGGGTCACCCGCCGCCGCGCGCCGTACGCGCCCAGGGGCAACGCCGCGACCAGCGTCAGCGCGCCGAGCGGCTGGACGATGGTCAGCGGACCGTAGTGCAGCGCGGCCACATGGGCCAGCGCGCCGGCCGCGTTGAGGCCGACCGCCCACCACCACTGACGGCGGGCGAGCAGCGCCCGCAGCGCTCCGCGGCCGCCGGTGGAGGCCGAGGCGAGCCGAGCCTGGGCGACCGCCGCGAGCGCGTACCCGGCGGCGGAGACCAGAGACAGCAGCACCGCGAGCACGGTGCCGTCGATGGCGGTCATCACAGGGCTCCTGCCGTACGGGGCGCGGTGGCGCGCGGGGGAGGGGCCGGGGCGGCCGAGCCCGGCCCGGGGGCCCGTACGGCGGCGAGCGCGAGGGCGAGCAGGGCCGCCGCGGCCAGGGCGTCGAACCAGTAGTGGTTGGCCGTGCCGACGATCACCAGGAGCGTCAGCAGGGGGTGCAGCAGCCAGAGCCACCGCAGCCGGCCCCGGGTGGCTGCGATCAGACCGATCGCGACCATCAGCGCCCAGCCGAAGTGGAGCGAGGGCATCGCCGCGAACTGGTTCGCCATCGAGTCCGTCCGCGGTGTCGCGCCGTACACGGAAGGCCCGTACACCTGCGCGGTGTCGACGAGTCCGGCGGCGGTCAGCATCCGGGGTGGCGCCAGCGGCATCAGCAGATGCAGCGCGAGCGCGGCCGCGGTGAGGAGCGCGAGGACCCGGCGCGACCAGAGGTAGTGGCCGGGGCGGCGCCAGTAGAGCCAGGCGAGGAAGGCGACGGTGGCCGGGAAGTGCACGGCGGCGTAGTACGTGTTCGCGGCCCGGACGAGGCCGTCGCCGTGGAGGAGGAGGGCCTGGACCGATCCCTCGCCGGGCAGATGGGCGGCCCGTTCGGCGTCCCACACGCGGTCGGCGTTGCGGAAGGCGCGCGATTCGTGGCCGTTGGCGAGGAGGCGGCCGCACTTGTAGACGAGGAAGAGCGCGGCGACGAGCAGCAGCTCGCGTACCAGTAGCGGCCGGGGGGCGGAGGCCGGCTCGGGCGCAGGTCCCGGGCGAACCGCCGGTCCGGGGACGGCGGCCGACTCCGGGCGAACCGCCGGTTCCGGGATGGCGATCGACTTCGGGGTCGCGGTCGGCTCCGGGGTAGCGGTCGGCTCCGGTTCGGCGGGACACGTCCCGCGTATCCGGCGTATCCCGGCAGCCATGGCGCGGCCCCTTTATCCGTCAAATCAGCAGCAAACGGAGGAAGCGTAGATCCGATTTAATCGAGACGCAAACGTCTCGATACGTTTGCGTCTCGATTGTGCGGCCCCTACTCTCGTATGTGCAGAGAGCCGACCGGACGACGACGGAGGAACCGGTGTCCCCACAGGCCGCCACAGAGGCGGCGACCGCCGCCGCCCGCCGGAGCAAGATCACGCCCGAGCGGGAGACCGAGCTGTTCGAGGCCGTGATCGACCTCCTCCGGGAAGGCGGCTACGACGCGGTGACCATGGAGGGGGTCGCGGCCCGCACCAAATGCGGCAAGGCGACGCTCTACCGGCAGTGGGGCACCAAACCGCGGCTCGTCACGGCCGCCCTCGCCAAGCGGCGCTGCCCCTTCTTCGCCGGTATCGACACCGGATCGCTCACCGGTGATCTGCGCGAGGCCGCGCGGACGGCCGCGTCCCGACGGGACCGGGACGCCGAGCTGATGGAGGCGGTCAGCCAGGCGTACATCCAGCACCCCGATCTGCGCGAGGCGTTGCGGGAGACCGTCATCAACCCCGAGGTCGCCGCCCTCGACGAGATGCTGCGGCGCGCGGTCGAACGCGGGGAGATCGAGGCGGACAACCCGGCGATCGGCTTCGTCGCGCCCTGCTTCCTCGGCATGCTCCGCGTCGAGCGGCTCTTCGAGGAGCGCTTCGCGGACGCGACGGCGATGCGCGTGTTCGTCGACGCGGTACTCCTGCCGGCGCTGCGCGTCGACGTGTGATCGGGCGCCCCGTCCCGCACCCTGAGGGGCATGGCCGCCACCACTCCGGACATCCGCGTCCGCCGCGTCTACGATCCTCCCGCCCCCGACGACGGTGTACGGGTGTTCGTCGACCGCCTCTGGCCGCGCGGCCTCGCCAAGGCCGACGCGCACATCGACGAATGGCCCAAGGCCCTGACCCCGTCCACGGAACTGCGCCGCTGGTACCACGGCCCTGAGGGGGAGTACGACGAGTTCTGCCGGCGGTACGGAGAGGAGCTCGCCGCCCCCGCCGCCACGGAGGCCCTCGAAGGCCTGCGCGACCTCGCCACCCGGGGGACGGTCACCCTCCTCACCGCTGCCAAGGACCCCGCCCTCAGCCACACCTCCGTACTGGAACGGGCGCTGTCCACGCCGAAGGGGTGACGGCCGGCTGCCGCGCGGCGGAAAGGCAGAGCCACCTCCCCGCGGTCAGCCCCCCGCACGCGCCACCCCCCCCCGCGGTCAGCCCCCTCGCACGCGCCACCCCCCCCCACACGCGCCGCCTCCCCGCGGTCAGCGCTGCCTCCCGGCCGAACCCGCCGCCTCCCGGCCGCGCGACAGCCGCTTCCCGGCCGAAGACGGTCTCCGGCGCGACGCCGGGCCTTCGGGGCATAGCCAGGGACGCGCGGGGACGGTCACCATGTGCGGACCGCACCGCGTTCCGCACGTTCCCCTTCCGAGAGGCACCGCGTGGACCCGAAAACGCACGAACGACTCGACCGACTCGACGCACTTCAACGAGACCCGTATCCCCTCTACGCACAGGCGCGACGGACACCAGGACTCACCTTCGTCCCCGAACTCGACGCCTGGCTGGTCGCCCGGGACGCCGACGTCCGTGAAGTGCTGCTGCGGCCCGAGGACTTCTCCTCCGCCCAAGCCCTGCGCCCCGACGTCATGCCCTCACCCGCCGTCTTCGGCGTCCTCGCGCGCGGATTCGGCAAACGCCCCACCGTCGTCTCCACGGACGGCGCCGCGCACCGCCGCCACCGCGCGCCGATCAACAGCGGCCTGTCCGCCGCCCGGGTCGCCGCCCTCACCCGGTACGCCACCGAGGTCGCCACCGGCCTCGTCGACTCGTTCGCCGAGGACGGGCACACCGAGCTGATGTCCTCGTACGCCCGTGGGCTGCCCGGCGCCGTCATCGGCCGGCTCATCGGCTTCGAACCGGAGGATGTCCCCGCCGCGGTGCACGGAGGACACCGCGCCGAGCAGCTCCTCTTCCGCCCCATGGACGAGAAGGAACAGCTCGCGGCCGCCGAGGACGTGGTCGCGCTGCAGCACCTCCTCGACCGCTACGCCCGCGACCGGCGCGCCCGGCCCCGCGACGACCTCTGCTCGGCCATGGTCGCCGCCCTGGCCCCCGACACCGGCCTCGGGCCCGGGACCCGTGACCTCACCCCCGACCAGCGCGGCGAACTCGTCTCCAACCTGCAGAACCTCCTCATCGCCGGACACCTCACCACCACCGCGCTGATCGGCACCGCGCTGCTCCACCTGCTGCGCCACCGCGACCAGTGGGAGCTGCTCTGCGCGCGACCCGACCTGATACCCGGGGCGGTGGAGGAGGCAGTCCGCTACGACACCGCCGTCCAGGGATTCCGCCGCACCACCACCCGTCCGGTCGTCCTGGCCGGTACCGAGCTGCCCGCCGGAGCGACCCTCTTCGTCGCCTACGGCTCCGCCAACCGGGACGAGGCACGCCACGAGGACGCCGACGTCTTCGACATCACCCGGCCCCCGGCCCCCGTCCGGCACGTCGGCTTCGGCCACGGAACCCACGGCTGCCCCGGATCCCGGCTCGCCAGGACCCAACTCGCCATCACCCTGCAACTGTTCACCCGCAGACTCCCCGGCCTGCGGCTGGCGGACGACCACGAGGTGGTGATGCGGCCGACCCTCATCCACCGCTCACCCGAGGAGCTCCGTCTCACCTGGTGAAGACAGCGCGGCCGGGCGGCACCCGGGCGAGACCGTATCGAGATGACACCGGCCGCTCGTACGTGTCGAGCCACACGCCGGACGACCCGGCCGGACTCGTCGACCTCCTCCGCGAGAACCTCGCCGACTACCGCGCTCTCGTCCACCGCACCGACACCGACGGCCTGCCGGCCCTGCTCCCGCGCCTTCTCGCCGAGCGCGGCGCGGGCACGGTGCTCGTCCCCTCCGGCCTGCCGGCCGAGTGACTGCCGACGGCGGACGCGACGAGGACCGACATCACCCGCATCCACGACCGGGCCGAGGCGACGGCCCGAGAACTCGACGCCGTCGAGGGCGTCCACGGCCCCCGCACCCCCGAAGCGGTGCTACTCCGGGCGTAGCCTCGGGGCCTCGGCGGACGCGTCCGGCACCCGGTCCTCGCGCTCCGTGCGGTCCGCCAACTCCCGGGCCCACCCGGCCAGCCCGTCGACGTCGAGGCCGTACGAGCGCCCCTGCGACGCCGGCAAGGGAGCCGTGATCCGGTCCGCGCCACGCCGCAACAGCCGCGCCCCGCCCCGCGCGTTGCCCCGGGCGGCGTGCGTCAGCCCCACGGCCAGCTGGGCGAGCCCCTGCCACAGGTCCCGCTCCCCGGCGGGCCCGGTCTTCCAGGCGTCCTCGAAGACCTCGTGCGCGTGGAACGGCATCCCCTCGTCGAGCAGCCGCTGCGCCTCGGCGAGCGTCTGCGGGGGCGTACGTGTCACACCCTCCGGCGCCCGCGGCACACCCTCCGTGCCGTACGGCAGTGGGCGTCCGAGCCCGTCACGCGGCCGCGCACTGCGCGCCCGCCCCTCCTCGTCGCGGTCCCTCGGCATCCCCTTCACGCCGCCCATTGTCCCCCTCCCGCCCCCACCCGCCAGTCGGCCACCCCGGCCACCACCTGCGGGATCTCTCCGCAACCCCCTGACGCGACGACGGCCCTGCGCCCCCGCGCCCCTCGGCGTGGGGTAAAGTTTCTCTCGCACGACGCCACCGGGAGCATCCGGCGGGACGGGCATCGGGACGTGGCGCAGCTTGGTAGCGCACTTGACTGGGGGTCAAGGGGTCGCAGGTTCAAATCCTGTCGTCCCGACTTGCATGTACGCAGGTCAGAGGCCGTATCGGAAGTATTCGATACGGCCTCAAGATCGTTTTGGGGACCAGTTGGGGACCAGGACGGAAACGGCCCGGTCGGGTGGGTGGTGAGGAAGCGTCGTCACTCTTGCCTTCATCCTGGCCCGCGCAAAGTGGGGTTGGGGCTCCGGCTCCGTTGGGGGCCTGACGAAAAGGGCCGGGCCGGACGGTGCCGTGGCTGCGACCACCGTCCGGCCCGGAGTGTGCGGGGCTGGGGCTCAGGCCGCCCGCTCGTGTGTTCGCAGGCGTCCTCGATGCCGTACGTCTCCCAGTCGGGGAAGTCGTCGTCGGCGGGAACGGTCTCGCCCGGCACCAGCAGGCAGGCGTCGAGGGCCGCCCGGAGGGCGTCGGCGCGCAGGCCGGTGCCGATGAAGACCAGTTCCTGGCCCTGAGTGGTCTCCGGACCGCGAGCGCCGGAGGGTTCGAACCGCGCGACGGCGCCGGCCTGGGACCACAGTCCGGTCACCCGCGGCCGGCTGGCGAGCCAGAAGAACCCCTTGGAGCGCAGGACGCGCCCGAACGTACCGCTGTCGAGGCCCTCGGTGACGAAGGCCCACAGCCGTCCGGGGTGGAAGGGCAGGTCGGAGCGGAACACCAGCGAGGAGATGTCGTACTCCTCGGTCTCCGGCACGTGGTCGCCGTTGAGCTCCTTCACCCAGCCGGGGGCCTGCTGCGCCTTCTCCACGTCGAACAGGCCGGTGCCCAGGAGGTGTTCGAGGGGGACCTGTCCGCGTACGGCGGGGACGATCCGCGCCTCCGGGTTCAGCCGGGACAGCGTGGCGCGCAGCCGGCGCGCCTCCTCCGGCCCCACCAGGTCGAGCTTGTTGAGCACGATCACGTCGGCGAACTCGACCTGGTCCATGAGCAGGTCGCTGACGGTGCGCTCGTCGTCCTCGTACTGGTCGAGGCCGCGCGCGACGAGTTCGTCGCCGCCGCCGAGTTCCGCCAGGAAGTTCGCGGCGTCCACGACCGTCACCATCGTGTCCAGGCGGGCGAGGTCGCCGAGGGTGGCCCCGTCGTCCCGGGGGAAGGAGAACGTCGCGGCGACCGGCATGGGTTCGGAGATGCCGCTGGACTCGATGAGCAGGTAGTCGAAGCGGCCTTCGCGGGCGAGCCGGTCGACCTCTTCCAGCAGGTCGTCGCGGAGGGTGCAGCAGATGCACCCGTTGGTCATCTCGACCAGCCGCTCCTCGGTACGGGACAGGGCCGCCTCGCCGCCGCGCACGAGCGCCGCGTCGATGTTGACCTCGCTCATGTCGTTGACGATGACCGCGACCCGCAGCCCTTCACGGTTGCCGAGCACATGGTTGAGCAGCGTGGTCTTCCCGGCCCCGAAGAATCCGGAGAGTACGGTCACGGGCAGCCGGTCGGTGGAGGTCATGAGCGCTCAGCCCTCCGGGTGGATCAGGCCGCGCTCGTACGCCTTCACCAGGCGCTGCGGGACCTGGTACACCACGCCCTCGACGGTGACGGGGACCAGCTGGGGCGTGGTCGCCTTCCACTGGGCGCGGCGGTGGCGGGTGTTGCTGCGGGACATCTTCCGCTTGGGGACGGCCATCGTGAGACTCCTCGGTCGGTTCTGACATGGAGAGGCTATATGAAAATGGTTGCCATTCTCAATCTGCCTCTCTGTGGCTGACGAGGGGGTCGGACCATCCACCCAGACCGCGCGGCCCGGTGACAGCTCGGCGTCCGTGACCAGCGCGCCGTCCAGCGCGCCCGCGATGCGTTCGGCGTCGAGGCCGGGTCCGGTGAATCTGATCCCGTTGCGCCGCTCGCCGTAGGAGCCGAACCAGAGTCGGCGGGCGAGCGTGCGGCGCTGTGCTTGCCGATCGGCGCAGGACGCTTTGGTTCGGGTTTCATGTCGAGGATGCCTCGCGAGCGGGAGGCGAGGGGGCGGGCGGAGTCCTGCGGGACCGCCCCGGCCGGGTGTTGCCGGGCATGACGCCTCGGCCTCTCAGGTGTCCGCGTGCGGTCCCTTCGGTCCCCCTCGCGGGCCCGAGGGGAGCCGCACGCGGACGTGACGACACTAAGTGCTCATGGGATCCATTTTCAATCGCTTGAGCGTGGTTCGGGTCCTCGGGTGCCGACCGGCCGGGGTGGAGGTCGCGCCGAAGCCGGCGCCTACCAGGACGACTTGGTCACGCCCGGAAGAAAGCCGGCGTGGGCCTGCTGTCGCGTGCGCACGCGCGAGAGCCCGAACTTGCGCAGATAGCCCCGGGGGCGCCCGTCCACGCTGTCGCGGTTGCGCACTCGGGTGGCGCTGGCGTCGCGTGGCTGCCGGCGCAGCTCCGCCTGGGCGGCCTCGCGTTCGGCCGCGGTCGAGGACGGGAGGCGGATGATCTCCTTGAGCTCGGCCCGCCGGGCGGCGTACCGCTCGACGACCTCCTTGCGCTTCTCGTTCTGCGCGATCTTGCTCTTCTTCGCCATCAGACCTTCCCTCCCCGCGCGCGGATCCGAGCCACGGCGGCCTCGATGCCGATCGTGTCCACGGTCTTGATCGCCCTGGCGCTCAGGACCAGGCGGACGTGCCGCCCCTCGCTGGGCAGCCAGTACCGCTTGCGCTGGATGTTCGGGTCGAAGCGGCGCGAGGTGCGCCGGTGCGAGTGGGAGATGTTGTTGCCGAAGCCGGGCTTGGCGCCGGTCAGTTGGCAGTGGGCGGACATGGACGCAGCCACCTTTCTCGCTGGGGGAGCGTGTTGGTAATGGAAATCATTGCCATATACTAGCGGTCATGGCGCGCAACGAGATCCGCCCGGTCATCAAGCTCCGTTCGACGGCGGGCACCGGATTCACCTATGTGACCCGCAAGAACCGGCGCAATGACCCGGACCGGATGGTGCTCCGCACGTACGCCCCAGTCGTCGGCCGCCGCGTCGACTTCCGCGAAGAGCGCTGACCCCCCTCGCACACCGCCCCGCCCCACCCCCGCACCACCGAAAGGCCCTGCCATGAAGTCCGGGATCCACCCCGCCTACGCCCCCGTCGTCTTCCGCGACTCTGCCTCCGACACCGCGTTCCTCACCCGCTCCACGATGACCAGCGACAAGACCGTCGAGTGGGAGGACGGCAACACCTACCCAGTCGTCGACGTGGAGATCTCCTCCGCGAGCCACCCCTTCTACACGGGCACCGCCCGGGTCCTCGACACCGCCGGCCGCGTCGAGAAGTTCCAGCGCCGCTACGGAGCCCGCTGATGGGCCACGAGCAGCAGCTCCCCGTCGTCATCGTCGCCGGCCTGCACGCCGAGGCCAGGAGCCAGGTCGTCGACCGCCTGCTGCACGCCGTGCAGGGGAGCGTGGCGCTGCACCACGACCTCGCCGGGGCACCTGACGGCACAGTCCTGCGGCTGATCCGCGACGCCTCCGGCACCCTGTCCCGCGGCGAGACGCCCCTGGTCGACGGCTGCGCGTGCTGCGCGCTGCGCGAGGACCTCGTCCCGGAACTGCGGCGGCTCGCCGACAGCGGCCTGACCCGTCTCGCCGTGGTCGAACTGTGGGACTCGGTCGAACCCAAGGCCATGGCGGAGGTGATCGTCGAACACGGAGGAGACCGCCTCGCCCTGACGAACGTCATCACCGCCGTCGACCCCGCGCTCATCCTGCCCTGCCTCGCCAACGGCGACGACCTGGCCGAGGCCGGCCTCGCCGCCGCTCCCACCGACCAGCGGACCGTCGGCGACACCTGGGCCCGCCAGCTGGAGTACGCACCCGTCCTCGCCGTCGTCGACAACGACGAAGCCGACGACGAGGACCGCGCCCTGCTCGCGCAACTGCACCCCACCGCGCTCCGCGTACCGGCCGCGTCCCCGGAACTCGCCCGGGCCGCGTTCGCCGGCATCGACGTCGAGGCCGCCGCGGCCGCGCAGCACCCCGCGTGCGCGCTGCTGCCCCAGGACGCGGACGAGGCCGGCGTGACCACCTTCGTCTGGCGTCGCCACCGGCCGTTCCATCCCGAGCGCCTCTACCAGGCACTCGAGGACCTGTGCTGTGCCGCCGCCCGAAGCCGCGGCCGGTTCTGGCTCGCCGACCGACCCGACACCCTGCTCGCGTGGGACGCGGCAGGCGGAGCGCTCTGCGTGGAGAGCGCCGGCCCTTGGCTGGCCTCGCTGCCGGACGCCGCCTGGGAGATGGTCCCTCCCGTGCGCCGGGCGGCGGCCGCGCTCGACTGGCACCCCGATCACGGCGACTGCTGCCAGCACCTGGTGTTCACGTCGCCGGGATTGGACCGTGACGGTCTGGAACGGCTCCTGGACTCCTGCCTGCTGACGGACGCGGAGTACGCGTCGGGGCGCGAGGCATGGAAGCACCTGCCCGCCGCCTTCGACTCCCTCCTCGACGCCGCCTGACATTCACCCGTACACCCCTCCACGGCCTGGCCCGACCGTGACGGAAACCTTCCTGCAAGGAGACATCGCCATGGCCCGACGCCCCGACCCCCGCAAGCCCGTCAAGTCCCGTCCCAACCCGCTCGACGCCGCCGGGATCACCTACATCGACTACAAGGACACCAACCTCCTGCGGAAGTTCATCTCCGACCGCGGCAAGATCCGCGGCCGCCGCGTCACCCATGTGACCGCCCAGCAGCAGCGGCTCCTCGCCACGGCCATCAAGAACGCCCGGGAAATGGCCTTGTTGCCGTACGCCAGCCGCTGACGGCGCCCGGGCTCAGTCCTCGTTGCGGAGGCGACGCATGGTGAGCGTGCCGGTTTCGCCTCATGCGCTCAGTGGCAAACCAGCTCGACGCCGGCCGGCGCGGTACTCGATCATGTGTTCATGCCCTTGAGAGAAACCCTTGCCCGAGTCGATGCGGATCTGGCCGCCGGCCGGGTTCCCGTCGCGCGTCAGCGCTTGCGTGGTCTCATCTCGTCCTTCCCGCACGACCTGACGCTCCGCCGTCGGCTGGCCGAGGTGTACCGGCTCTACGGCGACGCGGCCGAGGCCGGGCGCTGGATGTACCTCGAAGAGGACCGGGACGCCGACGAGACCGCCGCCTTCGAGGCGCGGTACGGGTCCCCGGGGCGGCGGATGAAGGCTCTCGCCTGGCGCGGCGCCGAGGCGAACGCCGCCACCGCCTTCGCGGAGGGGCAGCTGGTCGCGGTGCGGAACGCCTGCGCCGAGGAGCTGGGGCACCCCGTCGACTGGGACGACCCCGACTCCTACCAGGACGACCTGGGCGAGGAGTACGAGGCGCCCTCCGCGCCGTGGACGGTCAGCGGTGTGCTGGCGGGCGTCGGCTGCCTGGTGGTGGCCCTCATCTTCCTCGCGATCTGGGTGAATGGACTCGTCGCCCTCTTCGACTGACTCAGGCGTGGGCGGTCGGCGGCGGGGCCGTACGTGTCAGCCCTGCACCACCCGTACCGGTCGGCGCAGAAGATAGGCCGCCGCCGTGGTGACGAGGAGGAGCATGCAGGCGATGAACACCAGACCCGCGGCTTCCAGGCCGAGGGGGTCGGCCAGGAGGCCGACGCCGACGACCGGGATGGAGATGCCGGCGTAGGCGACCAGGAAGAGGGCCGAGATCGCCGCGGCGCGCCGGTCCGCCGGGGCGGTCGCGGCGACGGCTGACAGGGACGCGCGGAAGACGAGGCCCTGTCCCGTGCCGCCGATGACGGCGGACAGGACGACGAGGGCCAGGAGCTCCGTGTGCAGGGCCCCGGCAAGCAGGGCCAGCCCGGTGAAGAGGACGACGCAGCCCACGGGCAGCGAGCGCGTCACTCCGACTCGCCCGACCGCCAGTTGACCGGCGGTCGAGGAGAAGAAGGCGAGTGCCACCACCAGACCGCTCACCGCGTGGTTGTCCACGTGCAGGTAGCGGGCGAGGAAGGCCGGGCTGACCGAGGTGAACACCCCGAAGAGGGCGAAGCCCGCGAAGGACGCGATCGCCGCCGGCACGAACACCGGCCGGACCTGGGCCGGCAGGGCGGGGCGCCGCGGACGTACGGCCGTGAGCGGCCGCCGCTGCCGCACGGTTTCCGGAAGGCGCAGCAGCACGAGCGCCGACACCGCCGCCAGGGCCAGATGGATGCCGTACGGCAGCAGCAGCGGGGCGGGGGCGTACTGGGCGAGCAGCCCGGCGAGCAGAGGGCCGCAGCCGAGGCCGCCCATGTTGGCGGCCGTGGCCACGAACGTGGCCCACGGCCCGCCGCCGGGCGGGGCCAGCTCCATGACGTACGCCGTGGCCGCCCCCGTGAACAGGCCCGCGGACAGGCCCGACAGCAGCCGGCCCGCGTACAGCCAGCCCACGGCGTCGGCGCACAGGAAGCAGACGGCGCTCACCGCGGCGAACCCCAGCCCCCACAGCAGGGCCGGCCTTCTGCCCACGATGTCCGACGCGTCACCCGCGAGGAGCAGGACGGCCATGACCCCGAACGCGTACACCGCGTACACGACCGTCACAGTCAACTCGGAGAAGCCGAACTCCGCCTGGTAGAGGGGGTACAAGGGGGTGGGAAGCGTGGTGCCGGCCATGCACACGACGAATACGGCGCCGACGAGCAGACAGCGCGGCCAACTCCGAGGATCACCATCCATGCCGCCGACCGTAACCCCGCAGGGCGCTGACGCCCCGGCGGCACCACGCCCGGGTCTGCCAGGCGTGGTGCCGGTGTGCGGAGGAGTCGTACGGGTGGTCAGCCCACGAGGTGGTCCTCTCGCGAGTCGTCAGGGGGGTGGGTTGTCTTGGGGCCGGGGGGTGCGGCCGCTCGCCGACGGCACACGAAGGGCGCCGTCGGCGACGGGTCGCGTGCTCTCCGGGGAGGCACGGTGCTCACAGCGCACCGGGGGCCCGGGCAGGCAGGGCTGAACCGGGTGCCGTGGGGAGCCGCTGCGGGCGGCGGTGAACAGTCGGCGCCGCGAAGGCGGTGCTGAGCCGGGAGACGGCGCTGACGAGCGCGCTGAGCCGGGGCGGCGCTGAACGGGGCGGCGGGCGCGAGGGCCGCGGCGGGCGTGCCGCCGTAACTGTGGCTCGGCAGCGGCGAGTTGCGCGCGATGCCGAGAGCGCGCCTACGAGGCGGGGGAAGGTCCCCCGTCGGTGAGGGTGATGGCGGCGGGGCAGACACCGGCCGCGACGCGGACCGCGGCGTGCCGCTCCCGCGGCGGCCGGGCGTCCAGCAGGACGACCAGACCCTCGTCCTGGTCCTGGTCGAACACCTCAGGGGCGGACAGGGCGTACATCCTGGCATCGAGACAGCGGTCGCGGTCGACACGGACGTCCATCGGCTCAGCCCTCGTCCCAGGTGACCGGCGGCCGGTGCACACCGTAGATGTTCATGTCCGTGCGCAGCGGCACCTCGTCCGCCGGCGCATCGAGGCGTGCAGCGCCCTGTGGTGCCGTGATGCGCCATCCAGCCACCGGATCGGCGCGCCCCGCCGGATGGCCGGCCTGCCGGCTCTCCGTCCGTCGACGGGAGCTCCTGATTCGTGCAGACGTTCGATTGTTCGTCTACGCTGGATCCATGACCGCACCACGACCGGAGATCCCCGGCCTCCAGGGATCCCTCTTCGACCAGGACACCGACATCCGGCTCGGCCCTCTGGACGGCGTGCGGCGGACGGTCCTCGACGGCGGGGCCTGGGTCGACCACCTCCCCGGCTGGCTGAGCGGTGCCGACGCGCTCTTCGAGGAGCTGGCCGGTTCGGTGCCGTGGCAGGCCGAGGAGCGGAAAATGTACGACAACGTGGTCGCCGTGCCCCGTCTCCTCGCCTACTACCGCGAGGGCGTCCCCCTCCCGCACCCCGCGCTCGTGGAAGCCCGCGAGGCCCTCAGCGCCCACTACGGCCCCGAGCTCGGCGAACCCTTCGTCACCGCCGGTCTCTGTCTCTACCGCGACGGCCGCGACAGCGTCGCCTGGCACGGCGACCGGACGGGGCGCTCCGCGACCCGGGACACGATGGTCGCCATCCTCTCCCTCGGCGACCCCCGCGACCTCGCGCTCCGCCCCCGAGGCGGTGGCCCCGTGGCGCTCCGGCTTCCGCTGGGCCACGGCGACCTGCTGGTGATGGGCGGCTCCTGCCAGCGCACCTGGGAACACGCGGTCCCGAAGACCAGCCACGCGGTCGGCCCGCGCATCAGTGTCCAGTTCCGCCCGCGGGGGGTGGGCTGAGGGACCGTGGTCAGGGGCGGCGGGCGGACGCCCGTCCTGGTTCCGGGCCGCCGACGAGCACGACGTCGAGACGGCGCGGGCCGTGGACGCCCTCCACCCGGTCGAGTTCGATGTCGCTCGTCGCGGAGGGGCCGGAGATCCAGGTCAGCGGGCGGGCCGGATCGAGGCGTTCGAGAGCCTGGGGGACGGAGGAGACGACCTGCTCCGGGACGCGGACGAGGCAGATGTGGTGGTCGGGCACGAGCGTGAGGCGCCGGCTGCCCTGATCCGGGCCGCCGTCCAGGACGAGGGTGCCGGTCTCGGCGATCGCCAGCGCGCAGCCCGTCACCACGGAGTCGCACGTGTCGAGATCGTGCGGAGTCAGGTCGGCCCGATCGGGACAGGGAGTGACGTCCGCACGGTGGAGCACCCGGGCCGGCAGCCCGCGCGGTACGAGCACGCGTCGAGCCCCGCGCTCGGACAGCAGGCGCCCCACCACCTCCGGAAGCTCCGCCGGCCGGCAGTGGTGCACGGCGGCCCGGTAGTCCTCCAGGTTCTCGGCGAGGAGGCCGACGCGCTGCTCGGGGGTGAGGCCGCCGTGCTCCCGGGCGTAGTCGCGGGACACCGCCCGCGCGTACGGGACGTCGGCCTCCGGCACATCGGCGAGGGCCTGCCGGATCCGTCCCAGTACCGACTCTCTGCCGCTCACTGCGAGCCCTCCCCGCGATCGTGCTCCCGCTTCCACCAGGTGCGGAAGGGCTGGGCGGGCACATCGGGCAGTTCGCGGCTGTCGGTCCACGCCCGCCCCGGTCCCGGAAGGCGTGCGGGGTGGAGCCGGCGGGTGAAGGAGGCGAGACGCTGACCCGCGGCCAGGACCCGGGGATGGCCGAAGACCCAGGCGGCCGCGCCCATGGCCGCTCTCTCCGTACGATGGCCCGGATTCTCGGCGACCTTCTCGCGGAGGTGGACGAGCACTTCGGGGATGTCGATGGCGACGGGGCAGACGTCGTAGCAGGCGCCGCACAGGGTGGAGGCGTACGGCAGGGAGGCGTCGATGTCGCTGGTGGTGCCGCGGAGCTGGGGCGTGAGGATGGCGCCGATCGGGCCGGGATAGACCGATCCGTAGGCATGCCCGCCGGCGCGTTCGTAGACGGGGCAGACGTTGAGACAGGCCGAACAGCGAATGCACCGCAACGCCTGACGGCCGACCTCGTCGGCGAGCGCGGTGGTACGGCCGTTGTCGAGCAGCACCAGATGGAAGGCCCGCGGCCCGTCACCGTCGCTGGTCCCGGTCCACATGGACGTGTACGGGTTCATCCGCTCCGCCGTCGAGGAGCGGGGCAGGGTCTGCAGGAAGACCTCCAGATCACGCCAGGTCGGCACCACCTTCTCGATCCCGACCACGGAGATCAGGGTCTCCGGCAGGGTCAGACACATCCGCCCGTTGCCCTCCGACTCCACCACCACCAGGGTGCCGGTCTCGGCCACCATGAAGTTCGCTCCCGAGATCCCCACCTTCGCCCGCAGGAACTTCTCCCGCAGATGCAGCCTGGCCGCCTCCGCCAACTCGGCCGGCGCATCGCCGAGATCCTCCGGCGCCGGACGCCCCCAACGCCCCATCCGCGAGGCGAAGATGTCACGGATCTCACCACGGTTGCGGTGGATGGCCGGAACCAGGATGTGCGAGGGACGGTCCTCGCCCAGCTGCACGATCAGCTCCGCCAGATCCGTCTCATAGGCCGTGATGCCCTCGGCTTCCAACGCCTCGTTCAGGCCGATCTCCTGCGTGGCCATCGACTTGACCTTGACGACCTCCGACTCGCCCGTCGCCTTCACCAGCCCCGCGACGATCCGGTTCGCCTCCTCCGCGTCACAGGCCCAGTGCACCCGGCCGCCCGCCGCCGTCACCGCCTCCTCCAACTGGACCAGATACGCGTCCAGATGGCGCAGCGTGTGGTCCTTGATCTGCTTCCCGGCCTCCCGCAGCCGCGCCCAGTCCGACAACTCCGCGACCGCCCGGGCACGCTTGTCCCGGATCGTGTGCGTGGCATGCCGCAGATTCGCCCGCAGCACCCCATCGGCCACCGCCTCCCGCGCCGCCTCAGGGAACGACGGCATCCCCACGAACGTCCCGCTCACGCCAGTGGCTCCTCTTCCGTACTCGCCAGGATCTCCGCGATATGGACCGGGCGGACGCCGGCCTTCAGGCGGCGCATCGTGCCTCCGATGTGCATCAGGCACGAATTGTCCGCACCACACAGCACCGACGCCCCCGTCGACACCGCCGACCGCACCTTGTCGGCGCCCATCGCCGCCGACACCTCCGCGTTCTTCACCGCGAACGTCCCCCCGAAACCGCAGCACTCCTCCGCACCCGGCAGCTCCACAAGCTCCAGACCCCTCACCGCCTCCAGCAGACGCCTCGGCCGCTCCCCGAGACCGAGACCCCGCAGACCGTGACACGACGGGTGGTACGTCACTCGGTGCGGGAAATACGCGCCCACGTCCGTCACCCCCACCACGTCCACCAGGAACTCCGTCAGCTCGTACGTCTTCGGAACGAGCGGGGCCACGGCCAGGGCGAGCGCGTTCCCCCGGCCCTCCGCCCGCGCCCGCTCGCCCATGCGCGGGTACAGCTCACGGACCATCGCCCCGCAGGAGCCGGACGGAGTGACGATCGCGTCGTAACCGCCGAACACCTCGGCGAACCGATGGGCGAGCGGCTCGGCCTGGCGCCGGTGGCCGGTGTTGTAGTGAGGCTGCCCGCAGCACGTCTGGCCCATCGGGAAGTCGACGTCGACCCCCAGCCTGTTCAGAAGTCTCACCACGGCACGGCCCGTGTCCGGATAGAGCGTGTCGTTCACGCAGGTGAGGAAGAGGGCGACACGCATCGCGGCTCCTTCGAGTCCATCGGTGGGGCTCCGGGTGGGCGCGGTGTCAGGGCCGCGCCCACCCGGAGGGTTCATGGCCGGTTCTACGCGATGATCCGCCGGGCCGCCGCCTCCCAGGCGGCCCTGTCTCCCGACGGTTCGTACCGGCGCGACGGCTGCGTACGGGCGAGGAGTTGGCGCATCGCGACGCGGTCCTCGACGAGTCCGTGCGCACGTGCCTGGACCAGGACGTTGCCCAGCGCCGCCGCCTCCACCGGCCCGGCGACCACCGGCAGTCCGCACGCGTCGGCGGTGAGCCGGCACAGCAGGGCGTTCCGGGCCGCACCCCCCACCATGTACACCACGTCGACGGGGTGGTCGGCGAGCCGCCGCGCCTCGTCGATCGCCCGACGGTGGGCCAGGGCGAGCGAATCGAGGATGCAACGCGTCGTCTCCCCGCGCGTCGAGGGGACCGGTTGTCCGGTGGCCCGGCAGGCCTCGGCGATCCGCTCCGGCATCCGGCCCGGCGCGAGGAAAGCGGCGTCGGACGCGTCCACCACCGACCGGAGACCAGGCGACTTCGCCGCCTCCCGCAGCAACCCCGCCACATCGCTCTCGCCCCAGACCCGCATGCACTCCTGAAGCAACCACAGGCCCATGATGTTGCGAAGATAGCGGACCGTTCCGTCGATGCCCGACTCGTTGGTGAAGTTCGCCCTCCTGCTCGCCTCCGTCAGCACGGGCGCCTCAAGTTCGAGTCCGGCCAGCGACCAGGTGCCCGTACAGATGTAGGCGTACCGCTCGCCCCTCCCGGCGGGCACACCGGCCACGGCGGACGCGGTGTCGTGCGACCCCACCGCCGTGACCGGCACCGGAGCGCTCGCCCCGACGTACTCCCGTACGTGGGGCAGCAGCGTGCCCGCCGGATCACCGGGGCGCCGAAGAGGCGCGAAGAGGCCGAGATCGACACCCACCGCCTCCGCCACGCCCGACGCCCAGCCGCCCGTGCGGGCGTCGATCAGCTGGGTCGTCGAGGCGTTGGTCACCTCCGTCCCCTGCTCGCCCGTCAGCCAGTACGTGATCAGATCGGGAATCAGGAGCAGGCGCCGCGCGGCCGCGAGCTGTGCCGTGCCCTGGGCCGCCACCAGCTGGTAGAGGGTGTTGAACGGGGCGTACTGGATCCCCGTCTCGGCGTAGAGCCGTTCCGCGGGGAACTTCTCCCACACCCTCTCCGCCACCCCCTCGGTACGGGAGTCGCGGTAGTGGACGGGCGGCCCGAGCAGCTTTCCGTCGGCGTCGAGCAGGCCGTAGTCCACGGCCCAGCTGTCCACGCCGACGGAGTCGACCGGCCCGGCGGCCCGCAGCCCCTCCAGGATCCCGGAGTACAGGGCGAGGACGTCCCAGCGCAGCCCCTCGGGGAGGCGGCACGGCCGGTTCGGGAACCGCTGGACCTCGGTCAGGTCGAGAAGGTCCCGGCCGACCCGGCCGACCATGACACGCCCGCTGCTCGCGCCGAGGTCGACCGCGGCGAACGCCTTCGTCCGTCCGCTCATCGCAGGAAGGCGGCGGCGACGCCGGCGTCCACGGGGACATGGAGGCCGGTGGTGTGGGTGAGATCGCCGCCGGTGAGGGCGAAGACGGCGTTCGCGACGTGCTCGGGCAGGACCTCGCGCTTGAGGAGGGTCCGCTGGGCGTAGAACTCGCCGAGCCTCTCCTCCTCGACGCCGTACGTCGCCGCCCGCTGAGCGCCCCAGCCGCCCGCGAAGATCCCCGAACCGCGCACCACCCCGTCCGGGTTGACCCCGTTGACCCGGATGCCGTGCTCGCCCAGTTCGGCGGCGAGCAGCCGGACCTGGTGGGCCTGGTCGGCCTTGGTGGCGGAGTAGGCGATGTTGTTCGGACCGGCGAAGACGGCGTTCTTGGACGCGATGTACACGATGTCGCCGCCGAGCCCCTGCGCGATCATCACCCGGGCGGCCTCCCGGGACACGAGGAACGAGCCGCGGGCCATGATGGCGTGCTGCACGTCCCAGTCCTCCGCCGTCGTCTCCAGCAGCGGCTTGGAGATCGAGACACCCGCGTTGTTGACGACGAGATCGACCCCGCCGAAGGCGAGCACCCCGGTCTCGAACGCCAGGGCGATCTGCCGCTCGTCGGTGACGTCGACCGTCACCGGCACCGCCCTGTCCGGGCCCCCCAGCTCCTCGGCCACCGCCGACGCGCTGTCGGCGTTCCGGTCCGCGACGACCACGCACGCGCCCTCGGCGGCCAGCCGGCGGGCGATCGCACGGCCGATGCCGCTGCCCGCCCCCGTGACCAGGGCGACCCTGGCCGCCAGGGGCTTCGGCTCCGGCAGACGCCGCAGCTTGGCCTCCTCCAGCTCCCAGTACTCGATGCGGAACTTCTCCGACTCCTCGATGGGCGCGTACGAGGAGACGGCCTCGGCGCCGCGCATGACGTTGATCGCGTTGACGTAGAACTCGCCCGCCACCCGCGCCGTCTGCTTGTCCTTGCCGAAGGAGAACATGCCCACACCGGGGATCAGCACGATCGCCGGGTCGGCGCCGCGCATCGCGGGGGAGCCGGCGGTCGCGTGCCGGGCGTAGTACGCGGCGTACTCCTCCCGGTAGGCGGCGTGCAGCTCCTTCAGACGGCCGACCGCCTCCTCCGGCGGCGCCGTGACCGGAAGGTCCAGCACCAGGGGCCGGACCTTCGTCCGCAGGAAGTGGTCGGGGCAGGAGGTGCCGAGCGCCGCCAGGCGGGGGTGCTCGGCACGGGCGAGGAAGTCCAGGACCACACCGGCGTCGGTGAAGTGGCCGACCTGCGGCCGGTCCTTCGAGGCGAGGGCGCGGATGTGCGGGGCGAGGGCGGCGGCGCGTGCGCGGCGCGCCCGCTCCGGCAGCGCCTCGTAGCCCTGGACGACCGGACCGAACGGCTCAGGCCCGCCCCGCTCGGCGAGGAACGCCTCGGCGGTGCGGATGATGTGCAGCGAGTTGGCCTCGCACTCCTCCGGGGTGTCGCCCCAGGCGGTGATGCCGTGCCCACCGAGGACGCAGCCGATCGCCCGCGGGTTGGCGGCCTTGACGGCGGCGATGTCGAGGCCGAGCTGGAAGCCGGGGCGACGCCACGGCACCCACACCACCCGGTCGCCGAAGCACTCGGCCGTCAGCTTCTCGCCGTCCGCGGCGCAGGCCAGGGCGATGCCGGAGTCGGGGTGGAGATGGTCGACGTGGGCGGCCTCCACCAGGCCGTGCATCGCGGTGTCGATGGAGGGGGCCGCGCCGCCCTTCCCGTACAGGCAGTGGTCGAACGCGGCGACCATCTCGTCCTCGCGCTCCACCCCCGGATACACGTCCTTGAGGGCCCGCAGCCGGTCCAGCCGCAGGACCGCGAGCCCGTCCTCGGTCAGGGTGCCGAGATCGCCGCCCGAGCCCTTCACCCACATCAGCTCTAGGTCCGTCCCGGTCACGGGATCCGTACCGGTTCCCTTCGCCGATGTATTGCCGCCGGCGTAGTTGGTGTTGCGGGGATCCGAACCGAGGCGGTGCGAGCGGGCCAGCAGGGCGGCCGGTGCGGGAGGGAGTGCGGAAGACATGGATCGCCCTTCGGGACGTCACGAACGGGAGGGAGTGTGCGGGTGTTCCCGCGTCGGGGGCGCCGGTCAGGCGCCCCAGCCCGCGGGCGCGGACGTTCGGTCAGGCGCCCCAGCCCGCGGGCGCGCCGCCGACGCGCTCCTCGGCGACCTTCCGTGCCCAGCCCGAGCGGTGGAAGGCGGCGACCGGATCCGGGGCGAGCCCGCACTCCTCGCGGACCTCGGCCAGCAGCGGGCGTACGTCGGTGTTGTAGGCGTCCATCAGTACGGCGTTCGCCTCCAGTACGTCACCGGACCGCTGGGCGGCGGCGAGTGCCTGGCGGTCCACCAGGAGGGCCTTGGCGGTGGCCTCCTGCACGTTCATGACGGAGCGGATGATCGCGGGGATCTTGGCCTCGACGTTGTGGCACTGGTCGAGCATGAAGGCGACCTCGGGGCCGAGGCCGTCGCCCCGGACCACCTCGTACATGATCCGGAACAGCTGGAAGGGGTCCGCGGCGCCCGCCATGAGGTCGTCGTCGGCGTAGAAGCGGGAGTTGAAGTCGAAGCCGCCGAGCTTCCCCTCGCGCAGGAGCGTGGCGACGATGAACTCGATGTTCGTACCGGGCGCGTGGTGCCCGGTGTCCACCACGACCCGGGCCTTGGGGCCCAGCTTCAGGCAGTGTGCGTAGGCGGTGCCCCAGTCCGGGACGTCGGTGGTGTAGAAGGCCGGCTCGAAGAACTTGTACTCCAGCAGCAGGCGCCGGCCCTCGCCGAGCCGGTCGTACACCTCGCGCAGCGCTTCGGACAGCCGGTCCTGACGCTCACGGACGTCGTCCTGGCCGGGGTAGTTGGTGCCGTCCGCGAACCACAGCTTCAGATCCCTGGAACCCGTCGCCTCCATGATGTCCACGCACGCGAGCAGATGATCCACGGCCTTGCGGCGCACCTTGGCGTCGGGGTGGCACACGCTGCCGAGCCGGTAGTCGTCGTCCTGGAAGGTGTTGGAGTTGATGGTGCCGAGCCGCAGGCCCCGCTCCTCGGCGTACGCGGCCAGAACGGCGTAGTCGTCCACCTCGTCCCACGGGATGTGCAGGGCGACGGTGGGAGCCGCTCCGGTGAACTCGTGAACCTTCGCCGCGTCGTCGAGCTTCTCCCACGGAGTGCGGGGGACGCCCGGCTGCGTGAACACCTTGAACCGGGTTCCGGAGTTGCCGTAGGCCCAGGAGGGCGTCTCGACGGCCTGCGCCTTGAGAGCGGCCTTCACGGCCTCGTGCACGTCAGTCATGAGCCACCTCGGGAGCTGGACCGGGCTGTGAATCGTTTCAGTAACGCTAAGCCCTCCCTTCTTTCATGGTCAAGACGGCTGACCCAGTGCGAATGAAAGGATTCATCGCCTGGGGCAAGGAGGTGCTTCGGTCAGGAGAGGAGCAGGCGGAGGCCGAGACCCGCCGCGTCGAGGCCGGCGAGGTCGCTGTCGCGCTCGGCCCACCGGCCGGAGTCGAGGTCGTCGCCGAGGCTTCGCACCGCCCGCTGCTCGGCCTCCGGAACGACCTCGTCGCGGGTGAGCCGGAACCGGTCCCGCCGTCCGGGCTCGTCGGTGTCGAACCCGCGGCAGCACGAGCCGAAGCGGTGACCGGGGCCCACGCCGGCCTCGCCGCACCGGTCGCCCATGAGCCCCCCTCACATGGGAGTTGGAGAGCACAGCCGCACCGTTACGCGCGTTTCCGGGACCCCGGCTCCGTGGCGGCGCGGGCGGTCTGCCGCCGTCGTTCCGTCGAATTGCCATGAGATACGCATACGTTCCGGACGCACGGGCACGCGAACGTCAGCCACAGACGGCGGACGGAGAGATTCTCCACGCCGATCTTCCGGGCCTACAGGCGGGATCATGAACGCGACTGACGACGAAAGTGACAGGAAAACCGGCGAGCGCATCGACATCTCCACCGCGATGAGACGGGCCTCCGCCCAGCTCTCGGAACTTCTCCGGTGCGAGCCGGGATCCGTATCGGCGGTGAAATCCACCGAAGAGGGCTGGTCGGCCGATGTGGAAGTGACCGAAATCGAAAAGGTCCCGGACACGATGAGCGTCATGGCGTCCTACCGCGTCGCTCTCGACCCCGAGGGCCGACTCGTCGGGTACGAACGGACGAGACGCTACGCCCGAGGCCAGATCGACCGCCGCTGACGGCGGACGGGGCGCAGGCTCCCCCCTCGGGGGCGGCCGGGCGCCGAAGGCACCATCGGAAGGAGTTCCATCGTGACACTCGTCCAGCAGAGCAACGCAACGAGCGGCGGAAGCGGTTCCGGAAATCTCTACGACGTTCTGGAGCTCATTCTCGACCGGGGTCTCGTGATCGACGCGTTCGTCCGCGTCTCCCTCGTCGGGATCGAAATACTCAAGATCGACGTCCGTGTGGTCGTCGCCAGTGTGGACACCTATCTGCGGTTCGCCGAGGCGTGCAACCGGCTCGATCTGGAATCCGGCCGCAAGGCACCGACCCAACTGACCGACATCGTCGGCGACATGACCGAGAGCGGCGCCAAAGGAAAGTCGAAGGGCGCGCTGAGCGGTGCCGTCGAGGCGTTCACGGACACCTTGCAGGGCAAGCGCGAGGAATCCGAGGAGGAGCCGCGGAAGCGGTCGGCGCGCAAAACGACCTCCAGCCGTTCGTCAGCCCAGGGAAGCGAGGAGTAGCGCATGTCCACCTACGTCTACGCCATCACCGGCGCGGACCACCCGCTGCGGCTGGACAACCTCCAGGGAGTGGGCGACCCGCCGTCGCCCCTGCGGACCGTCACGACCGGCACCGTGGCCGCGGTCGTCAGCGACGCGCCCGCCGGGCTGCGGGCCAAGCGCCGTGACGTGCTGGCCCACGAGAACGTCCTCGAGGCCCTGATGTCGGACGGCGCGACCCTGCCGATGCGCTTCGGGCTGCTCGGCCCGGACGACGAACGGGTGGCCGAGGTCCTGGACCGGGAGGCTTCGGCCTACCGCGAGCGGCTGGCCGAACTCGACGGCCATGTCGAGTACAACCTCAAGGCCGCCCGCGACGAGCAGGACATGCTGCGCGAGATCCTGACGCAGTCCGAGCAGGTACGGCAGCTCAACGAGCGCACCCGCTCGGACCCGGCGGCCCACGAGGAACGGGTCGCCCTGGGGGAGCTGGTCGCCCATGAGGTGGCGGCCCGCGGCGGCGGCCAGGCCGAGGAGACCATGCGGCGTCTCACCCCGGCCGCGGCCCGCGCCTCCCGCAGCGAACCCGGGGCGAGCCACTTCCTCAACGTGTCGTTCCTCGTCCCGACCGAGTCGACGGACGCCTTCGTACGCGCCGTGCAGGAGGAGGCCGACCGGCTGGGCGAGGCGTACACCTTCACCCTGACCGGGCCGCTTCCCCCGTACAGCTTCGTGTGACCGCCCCGGGAGGGAGGTGACGGCCATGGGACTCATCACCGGCGTGCTGACCTTCCCGATGGCACCCGTACGCGGCACCGCCTGGGTTCTCGACCAGGTGCTGCTCGCCGCGGAGCGGGAGTACTACGACCCCGAGCCGGTGCGCGCGCAGCTGGCGCGGCTCGCGGACGACCTGGCGAACGGCCGTATCGACGCCGAGGAGTTCGACCGCCGTGAGGACGAGCTGCTGGACCGGCTCGACGAGATCGAGGAGTACCGCCGGCGACGGGAGAACAGCTCATGACCGCACGGAGTGAGGGCCGGCCGTAGGCCGTGCCCGGAGCCGTACCGCGGAGGTCGGCAGCCGACCGCGAACCAGCACACAGACAGGGACGACACCGTGTCCGATTCACTGGCAGGCCGTATGTCCGCCCCACCGCGCGCCGCGCCGGTCCACGGCCCGCAGGGCTCGTCCGCCAACCTCGCGGACATCCTGGAGCGCGTGCTCGACAAGGGCATCGTCATCGCCGGCGACATCCAGATCAATCTCCTGGACATCGAACTCCTGACGATCAAGCTCCGTCTGCTGGTCGCCTCGGTCGACAAGGCGAAGGAGATGGGCATCGACTGGTGGGAGCACGACCCCTCGCTCTCCTCCCGGGCACGCCCCGCCCCTCCGGTCGAGGGCCGGCACGAGCCGGCCCTCGACCGGAGGGACCCGCTGGCCGAGGAGAACGAGCGCCTGCGCGCCGAACTCGCCCGGCTGCGCTCGACAGCCGGTTCCACGGGTGCGGGTGCCGCAGCGGACGCCGGTGCCGGTGTCGTACGGGAGGAGGACGAGAGGTGAGCACACGAGAGCGGACACGGGAGGCGGCCGCCTCCGTGCGCGACGCGGGCGCCTCGGGCGAGTCGGAGACGACGCTGACGTACGTGTACGCCGTCGGCCGCGACGACGGTACGCTCCGCGGCGTCGTCGACCACCTGACCGGAGTCGACGGCCACGAGCTGCGGCTGATAGGTGGCGGCGGCAGCGGGCTCGTCGCGCTCGTCTCGCCCGTACCGGCAGATGTGTTCGACGAGAGCGCGCTGCGGGCTCAGATGGAGGACCTGGGGAGGCTCGAGAAGATCGCCCGCGCCCATCACGCCGTGATCGACGCCGCGTTCGCCGAGACGGTCGTGCTCCCCCTGCGCCTGGCGACGGTCTATCTGGACGAGCGCAGGGTGGTCGCCATGCTGACCGAGCAGCGGCTCCCCTTCGAGCGGCTCCTCGCGGAGCTCGACGGACATGTCGAGCTGGGAGTGAAGGTCTACGCGGACCCGTCCGCCGCCACTCCGCCCGCGCCCGCTGCGCCGCCGGAGGCGCCGACTGCCGCCTCGAGTCCCGGCCGGGCGTATCTGGCCCGGCGGCGGGCCCAGCGACGCACTACGCAGGATCTCCACCGCGCCGCCGGGGACATCGCGGCCGAGGCGCGGAGCGTGGCGGAGACGCTCTCCCGCGCCAGGGCGGTGCACCGCCCCCAGCAGGGTGAGCTGTCCCGGCATCGTGGGGAGAACGTCAGCAACGAGGCGTATCTGGTGGCCGCCGAGGACGCGGACCGGTTCCGGGAGCGGGTCGGCGCCCTGGCCCTGCGCGCGCCGGGCGTCCACGTCGAGGTGACCGGCCCCTGGGCTCCGTACTCCTTCGCGACACCGGAGACGGGCGGGGACGAGGATGCGCCACGATGAGCGCACCGTTCACGGGCGACGGCTTCCCGGACAGGGAGCCGCTCGCCGGGCCGCCGGTGGCCCTGATCGACCTGCTGGACCGCCTCCTGAACGGGGGAGCGGTACTGACCGGTGATCTCGTCCTGTCCGTCGCCGACGTGGACCTGGTGCACATCAACCTCCGCGCGGTCATCCGTTCGGTCACCGGTGACGAACCGGCTCCCGAACTCATCCCAAGGAGGCCCACGGCGTGAACGAAACACCCCCGGCGTCGGACACGGCCCCGACGGTGAAGGAGGGCGTCCCCACGGCTCGACGGCTGGCCACGGACCCCGACACGGTGGAGCGGGACCTCATCAAACTCGTCCTCACCATCGTCGAGTTGCTCCGCCAGCTGATGGAACGCACCGCAGTCCACCGGGTCGACCAGGGAGACCTCAGCGAGGACCAGGAAGAACGCATCGGCATGACGCTGATGATCCTGCAGGAACGAATGGAAGAGCTGTGCGAGAGATACGGCCTTTCGACGGACGATCTGAATCTCGATCTGGGGCCGTTGGGGTCATTGCTTCCCCGTGACTCGATCGGCCGTGACGGAATCTTCTCCGTGACGGAACCCGGCGCAACGCCCCCCGTTTCATCACTGGTTGAGCGGCAAGGAGGAAAAGCATGACTGCAGAGAGCGAAAACGCCAGGAATTCCCGCACCACGCAGACCAAGAACACCCAGGCCAAGAAGACGACGGCCAAGCGGGCGGAGACGAAGGCGTCGAACGCCACGGCCACGGTGGAGTCGGCGGCACGTGACGCCGAGAACTCCGTGCCGGCGAGCGCGCGGTCCGCCGGGGCGGCCACCAAGCGCGTCGGCCGTGCGGCGGCGAGCGGTCTCCAGAGCGGGCAGCAGACCCTGACGGCCAACGCCGCCAAGGCGGCGACCGCCGCCACCACCGCGTGGACGGTCGTCAAGCAGCGGAAGGCCATCGCGGCCGGAGCCGCGGCGGGAGTCGCCGGGGTCGCGGGCGCCGCCTTCGCCATCGGCCGCTCCACCGCCAAGCCGCCGGTCGGACCGCTGACCCGGCTCGCGCGCGGCCGGATCTGACCGGGACGGATTCACAGGTCCCCGGCGGCGGCCGCCCTCGCACGCACCCTGCGGTCCGCCCCGTCACGACGGGGCGGGACGCAGCCCAGCCGGGGGGCGGCGCCCGGGGCCCGCGCGGCGGC